>NZ_NPJC01000052.1:0-1442 GCF_002251405.1 Prevotella sp. P4-98
TGAAGTGACCCCAAGAAGTTGGACGGGTTAAACATTTACGTATTTAATTGAGTCATTCTGTATTGTACTGGACTCATACCATTTAACTTGATTTTTATTCTTTTATTGTTATAATAGTCAATATATTCTTCTAAAGCCTTGATAAATTCTTCTGGGGAATCAAAGTTTTCTGCATATAGCAGTTCCGACTTCATTATCCCAAAGAAATTCTCAGCCACAGCATTGTCTAAGCAGTTTCCTTTCCTTGACATGCTTTGGATGATATCATGGCTTTGTAGTTTTCTGCAATATCCGTAATGCTGGTACTGCCATCCCTGGTCAGTGTGTATAATAAGGCCTTTCAGATGATTGACTTTGGCAAAAGCCTTATCCAGCATGTCATGTATCTGCTCCAAATTGGGTGTAGTAGAAATATTGTAAGAGATCACTTCTCCATTGAAGAGATCTAATAAAGGAGAAAGGTATAGTTTGGTTTGCTTTATATTTATCTGAGTAACATCAGTTACCCATTTCTGATTAGGCGAACTAGCCTTAAAGTCTCTCTCCAGTATATTAGGAGCAATACGACCAACCTCTCCTTTATAAGAGCGGTATTTTACCTTGCGTATCTGGCATTTCAAATTCTCTGACTTCATGATGCGCTGCACCGTTTTGTGGTTAATGACGTATCCTCTGTTCCGCATTTCTGCCGTTATCCGTCTATAGCCATAGCGGCCCTTATGCTCATGGAAGATACTTTTAATTTCTTCTCTTTCGTGTTTGTACTTATCCACACCTTCTTTAAGTTTCTTCAAGTGGTAGTAGAACACGGAACGTGCCATCCCATTAATCTCCAACAGTATGTTGAGTCCAAACTCCGGCCTTAATGCTTGGATGACTTGCGTCCAGAACCTCTGAGCCTGGACTCCTCTTCTTCCATCAAGGCCTTCGCTTTTTTTAGCAATGCATTCTCTGCTCTCAGGCGAAGGTTTTCAGCCTGCAGTCGCTCTAATTCTGCTTTGGAGTCATACTTTTCTTGCTTTTGCTGCTTCATGTCTTTTGGCTTCCGACCTCGGCGCTTAACCTCATACAACGCACTGTAACCTCTATTACGGACTATACGTACCCATGTCTCAAGATTAGTGCGACTGATGTCTGCGGAGGTGTAAATCTCGCGCAAAGATAAGTCTTTTTCCAGATACAAACGAACTAAATGTTCTTTTTCTGCACAAGAAATCTGCCTGTAGGTCTTATGACGTACTAAACCAGCCTCTCCTTGTTCATCATAACGACGTACCCACTCGAGAATCTGATCACGCCCTGTGTGTAGGTCTTTGCATAACTGGACGATGGGTACGCCAGACTTTACCTTTAATACTGTTTCTAATCTTTCTTTTAATGAATGAAAACTACTCATAATGTACCTCTAAAAGCTTTATGTCTAACTTTAGGGGTGCATTTCA
>NZ_NPJC01000053.1:0-400 GCF_002251405.1 Prevotella sp. P4-98
TGAAGTCCGTGACCGCAAGGGTCGGCCTAGGGTGAAACCGGTGATTGGGGCTAAGTCGTAACAAGGTAGCCGTACCGGAAGGTGCGGCTGGAACACCTCCTTTCTGGAGACGGATCTTAGATGATTAAGGTAGTTTCAAAAGAATGGGATGAAGCATTGGTTTGTTCAGACACTCCTTAGGCTTCTTGTACTAACAAAATCTGTTTTTGGGGGATTAGCTCAGTTGGCTAGAGCGTTTGCATGGCATGCAAGAGGTCATCGGTTCGACCCCGATATTCTCCACTTGTCCTTGAAATAGAGGAAAGAGATCTTTGACATATTGACACAAGCAAGACTGTAGATTAGATAATAAATCAGAAATCAACAGCTGAAAGTATGAGCACTTATGCATACGGCCGCC
>NZ_NPJC01000054.1:0-86481 GCF_002251405.1 Prevotella sp. P4-98
AAACAAAATCTTTAACGAAAATCTCGACTGAAAATGCGCTCGAGTTCCTCGCTTCTGGGAAGGACTTTATTATGGATCGCCTTACAGGCTCGAAATCTTAACGAAAATCTTTAGAATAATCTTTAACTGAAATCTTTCTCCGTGTACTCCGTGTGCTCCGTGGATTTTTTTTAGTTGCCTACGCCGTGTCGTCCGTGTGACATTTTCCGTGTGCTATTGGCGGAGAGACCCGCATACGAGTCCTCTTCCGTGTGTACCCACATAAACGCGACCGTATTCTTGCATGTCTCCGCAAATGTGGAGGACAAGGCCATACTGGTGGTTGTCATCGTTGATGCGCACCCAGTTGTTGCCAGAGTCGTCAGAACGGAAGAAACCATAGACACCATCTACTACACCTATTATATATAGGGCGGGATAGCCATCTTCTATGCGTGACTTGCCAAAACCGAAAGCATAGAGGGTGCTGACATGAGGCATGGCACCCACGGCCTGTAAGTCAGCGTTGAGATGATACAGTCCGTCGTAGGCGGCAAGCCATAGGTCGCCTTCGCGGTCGGGCATGGCGTATATGCGATCTTGACCGCCCCGATTGTCGCCCCGTTTTTTCTTTTCGGTGGTTCGCAATGTGATGTTGAGCGGTTTTGAAGTGAAGGTTCTACCCGCATCTATACTGGTATAGAGTGTTTTGTTGATCACATCGACAGCATAGAAGCGTTGTGGATTTACTTTGTCGGCGATGACTTTGATGTTTTTGGGGAGACCTTGACATGTGTTCCACGATTCCCCTTTGTCGGTAGTGAATGAGGGTAGGGCACCGCGTGGCGTCCATATCCATACCGAGGCATCGGCATTGACAGCGATGTGTCCGCTCTCCGCTTTTTCTACAGGAGCATTTGCGCATGGCTTCCATGTGCGTCCGCCATCTTCAGAATACGAGATAGGTGGAATGTCGAATAGATGGTTGAAGATGACACCCACGCGCACCATGACGTCAGGTTTGTTCCATGCGCCAGTTACTCCGTCGGTATTGCCGAAATATGGAGCGTAGTGCATGCCCTCCGGTACTGGTTTGGTGATGTCGAAATGCGTATATCCGCCGTAGTCTCCCACACCGCTTACTATGCTTGCTCCCGTTGGAGGAGCATAGAGTTCGAGGGGTACAGTTTCCTCAACTCCCTTAGTGGCAATGCTCCACACGATGGTGTCGCCCTGTCGTTCGCCAGCAGAGAGATTGAACGTTTCCCAACCTCCGAAACCAGTAGTGAAATAGGCATGATCGGCATTGCAGGGGTCGATCTCTATGTCGAACATCCAGTGGAGCGGTGCCATCTTCGTATAAGGAGCTTTGCTATGGTCGTATCTGTAACCATGTTTGAAGAGTGGTATCCATTGTTTACCGCCATCGGTACTGCGAAACATTTCCTCGTCACCGTAGCCGTATTTCTTCCCTAGTCCGTGTGTGCTTACAATGATATGTTGCGGATGGTGTGCATCGACAGCAACTGCCGCATATCCGAATCCCGATTTCTTGCCCTTGTCGAATTTCAAAGGAGAGATGTCCGTCCATGTGTTCTTCTTGATATCGTAAGCCCACAGTGCGCCATCGGTCATGGGTGACGGTCCTGGCGAATCGGCATAACTGATATACAGTTTTCTGTCGGCAGCCATGACCATGTGGGTGGGGCGCAGTCCGACGGGTTGATTGTCAACGGCTTTCCAACTCTTTCCGGCATCGCGGCTGACAAAAATGCTCTGTCGGTCTTTGAGCGAAACAGCCACAAAGATATTCTTTGCATCGTTGCCTTTCTTCTCTTTTTTGTCGAATACAACGGCAATGATGCCGCTGCCTCTGTTCATGCGGTTTTGGGGATTGGAGAAGTCCGTCTGTTCTGTGACATCAGGAAAAGTGTCCACGCGCTTCCATGTCATTCCTTCGTCAACCGACCTCCAGAGTCCGTTGAGCCGTGTTCCGAAGTAGATATTGCGTGAATTGAGCGGATCAACCATCATTCGTTCGCCGTTGCCACGTCCGTTCTCGTTGCCTCCCATGGCAATGGGCACTTTCACCTCGATGAATGATCTGCCTCCGTCGTTTGATTTCAGAATACTTCCCGTCTTAATTGTATATGTGCCACAGGCCAGATACACCTTTTGGTCGTTGTTGGGGTCGATAGCCACGCTCTCCACCCCTTGCAGATTTTGATTGTCGAGCGACACCCAGTCGAACATCTGTATCCACTCTTTGTTGACCGCATCCCATCGGTATGCGCCTCCCATATCTGTTCTGCAGAAGCGTACGTCAGGGTTAGTCGGATGAAGAATAAACCCATCTACGAATCCTCCGCCGACGATAGGTACATTCTTCCATTGGTATTGTTGTGCTGAAGCAGTCATGCCTGTCAACAGGCAAGCGATGGTTAACAGAAAGTGTTTCTTCATATTCCTGAATATCATGTTGGGTTATTAGTATTGGGCTGTAAAGGTAGTCATTATTCTGAAGAAAACCACAAAACTTTGTGTGAAAAATGCAAAAAAGCTTTTGATGGGATGTTGCTTCGCTTTTTTATCATCGTATGATCGTATGATCGGAATTTAAACGGATTTTTTGGGGGGGTGCCTACGGCAAGAAATCTTTGGAGGAAATCTTTTTTTAAATATGGCCTTTGGCCAGAAATCAATCATCGGATCATTGGAATTTAAACGGAATTTAGACGGATTTTTTTGGGGGTTGCCTACGGCAAGAAATCTTTGGAGGAAATCTTTTTTTTATATGGCCTTTGGCCAGAAATCAATCATCGGATCATCGGAATTTATACGGATATTACGGATATACGGAATTATGGCGGGCTGAAAGCCCAATGGTTTCCTTAGCCCAGGGTAACACCCTGGGGGGCTTTGTATTATTTAGCCAACGTCCTGTAAGGACAAAAGTAATTACCTGGTAGGCTGGAAACAAAATCTTTAACGAAAATCCTAACTGAAAATGCGCAACAGTACGTTGCTTTTGGGAGCGATTTAATATGGATCGCATCGGAGATGCTCGAAATCTTAACTAGAATCTCGAATAAAAATTTTTAACTAGAATCTTTTCCGTGATTTCTGTGATTTCCGTGTGACATTAAAAAAAATCCGTGTTCTTCGTGTGTTCCGTGGATTTTTTGGGGTTGCTTCGCAAGATGTTTTGGGGGGAAATCAGTTTTCGGGTATTGTATTTCAATCAAACACCCAATCAATCAAAAACCATCCGGCAGAAAAGGAATATCTGCCGGATGGAATATAGATGATAGGTTGTCAACGCTTAGAAGTTGTCTTTGTGGATTTCGAAGTAGGCTTGAGGATGAGCGCATACAGGGCAAACCTCTGGTGCTTTCTCACCAACTACGATGTGTCCGCAGTTGCGACATTCCCATACTTTCACTTCACTCTTAGCAAACACCTCCTTCATTTCTACGTTGTGAAGCAGTGCGCGATAACGCTCTTCGTGGCGTTTCTCGATAGCAGCCACCAGGCGGAATTTTATTGCCAAGTCAGCGAAGCCTTCCTCTTCTGCGGTTTTAGCAAATCCCTCATACATATCAGTCCACTCGTAGTTTTCCCCTTCTGCAGCAGCAGCCAGGTTTTGAGCGGTGTCTCCAATGCCGTTGAGTTCTTTGAACCACATTTTAGCATGCTCTTTCTCGTTATCGGCAGTTTTTTGAAAGAGTTCAGCAATTTGTTCGAAACCTTCCTTTTTTGCTTTTGATGCGAAATAGGTATATTTGTTACGTGCTTGCGACTCGCCAGCGAATGCGGCCTCGAGATTCTTCTCAGTCTGTGTTCCAGAATACTTTGTTGTCATAGTCTTTATTGTGTTTAGTTTATATCATTGATGTTTATTGTTCACGATGCAAAGTTACGGATTATTCCAATAGGTTGTTTGAAAATAAAAGAAATCGAATGGTAAATAATGGAAAAAACATGAAAAAACACATGTTTTGCCATTTTTTTAGTATCTTCGCATAATGAAACAAACGATAGCAATCATAGGAGGCGGTGCCGCGGGCTGCTTTTGTGCCATAGCGGTCAAGCGCCTGTTGCCTCACGCAGATGTCACGGTCTATGAAGGCGGCCGTAAGGCGTTGGCCAAAGTGGCAGTGACAGGAGGTGGACGGTGTAATCTGACCAACTCGTTCCGGCAAGTGGAACACCTTGCCGCAGTATATCCGCGTGGTGAAAAACTGATGAAGCGACTGCTGAAAGGCTTTTCTGCTGCCGATGTCTGCCGATGGTTTGAGCGCGAAGGAGTGCGCTTAGTGACGCAAACCGATGAGTGTGTGTTTCCCAAATCGCAGTATGCGATGGAAATAGTAGATACGCTGTTGTCGCTGATGCGTCAGTTGGGCGTGACGCTGAAGTTAGGTCATCGTGTCAGCGCTATTGCCCATGAGGATGAGTGCTATCGGTTGACTTTCTCACCGGCCGATAGCGTTCAGCAACCAACCGTTACTGCCGACATGGCGGTAGTGACGACAGGAGGCAGTCCGACGATGCAGGGTCTGCAGATGCTTGCCGGTTTGGATTTAGAAATGGTGTCGCCAGTGCCATCGCTCTTCAGCGTATGTGTTGCCGACCGCGCTCTGACCCAGTTGACGGGAACCGTGGTAGAACATGCGACCGCCGCCCTTCCCGGTACTAAATTCCGAGGCGAAGGTCCGTTGCTCATCACCCATTGGGGCATGAGCGGCCCTGCCGTACTGAAACTGTCGAGTCGTGCAGCACGCCATTTGCACGGCTGTGGTTATCAGCACGACCTTTGCATCAACTGGTGTGGAGCGATGACGCTCCCTGAAGTGGAGGCCATGATAGGGGAGATGAGTGTGGCACATGGTCGCAAACAGGTATCTACTGTGTATCCGCCCCATTTGAACAGCCGACTTTGGCAACTGTTGGTTGACCGATCGCAGATACGTGGCGGACAGCGTTGGGCAGAACTTCAGAAGAAACAGATCAATCGATTGGTGAATACGCTGACTGCCGATGTCTATCGGATGACAGGTAAGTGTAGGTTTAAGGAAGAGTTTGTGACCTGTGGAGGTGTGGCCCTTTCCAATGTCAACCTCTCTACCTTAGAATGTAAGCAGCATGAAGGTCTTTATTTTGCAGGTGAGGTGCTCGATGTAGATGCCGTCACAGGCGGTTTCAACCTGCAGGCAGCTTGGACCATGGGGCATACCGTTGCCGTTGCCATCAACAAGAAGTGCCATTGACCGACAGTCTGTCGGAGGCAAACGAGATGTAAGAATAGAAACAACCGGCCGTTCCTTCCCTTGGTCATGGGGCAGTGGGGCGGTATAAAACAAATATGAAGATGAATATGAAGAAAACACTGATGTGGATGATGCTGATGCTGACCGGCACCGCCACGCTATCGGCACAGACCGCTGCCGACACTACGCAACACGAGGTGGTGATGGAAACCACCATGGGTACCATTGTTCTGCGGCTTTACAACGACACCCCCTTACACCGCGACAATTTCTTGGATCGGGTGCGAACGGGCTATTATAATGGCTGCACGTTTCAGCGTGTCATTCGTAATTTCATGATTCAAGCCGGCAATCCGCAAGCCCGTCAAGTGTCTGCCGGCGATACAGTGCAGTATGATGTGGAGCGCCGTGTACCTGCAGAAATCCGTTATCCGGCGCATTATCATCGTCGCGGACAACTCTGTGCCGCGCGCGAGGGAGATGATACCAATCCTGAGTTTGCCTCCTCGTCGCATGATTTCTACATCACGTGGGGTCGCAATTTCTCGCCTCGGCAGATGGAATACTATGCCGACCAACTTCGCCGTGAGGGCAGAGCTTATGTCATTCCCGATTCAGTGATGCAACAGAACTATATAAAATATGGTGGTGTGCCCCATCTGGATGGCGGTTATACTGTGTTTGGCGAGGTCATCGAAGGACTGGATGTGGTTGATCGCATCCAACAGACTCCTGTGGATCACGACCATGGTGACCGTCCGTTGGAGGATGTGGTTATTCTCCGGGCTACTATTCGCAAGTGATATGCTACGGTTGTGAATCTGCAATCCGGCGCAACATAGAGCCCAATGGGTTTTCTTAGCCCTGCTGATGTTACTGTTGCCCTTACAGGGCGTATAGGTAAAAATAGGCATAGAACCCCAGGGTGTTACCCTGGGCTATGAAGATATTGCCCCGTTCGGGGCGTTGGTTGCAGAACGTGTGCATGTGGTATAATCACACAACCACAACAGGCCGAAAGCCCAATGGTTTTCTTAGTTAGGACATCGCCCTGCTGGTGAGAATATAATGACCGCATAAACAAAGGACAACGGGCTGAAAGCCCAATGGTTTCCTTAGCCCAGGGCAACGCCCTGCGGATGTGAATGTTAACAAATTAATAAACGTCCTGTAAGGACAAAAGTAAAAATCATATGTCACAATCACTTTGCAAAATCTATTTGCATATTATCTTCCACATCAAGACATCTAGCCCATGTATTCTTGATGATGATCTCGATCGGGTGCATGCGTATATAGGGCAACTCGTCAACGATGCAAATTGTCTAAATATTTGGGTTGATGGCACAGGTGACCATGTGCATGTATTGTGTCTATTAGGGCGTGAGATTTCTATTGCAAATCTCTTGGAAACATTGAAGCGCAATAGTAGCAGATGGATTAAATCATTATCACCACATTATTCAATGTTTGCGTGGCAGGGGGGATATGCAGCATTATCGGTCAGTCAATCTGTAGTCGATAAAACGTTAGCATACATCAAAAACCAGAAAGCGCATCATAAGAAGACAACATTCCAAGAGGAATACAAGCAATTCTTGAAGCTATATAACATAGAATATGATGAGAAGTATGTGTTCTCTGACTAGCTTGATTTTACTGTTGCCCTTACAGGGCGTATAGGTAAAAGAGGCATAAAAACCCAGGGTGTTACCCTGGGCTATGGAAATATTGCCCCGTTCGGGGCGTTGGTTGCAGAACGTGTACATGGGTAATAATCACACACCATTCGTGATGTTTTCCATCTGCAACAATCCGACGTTGCAAAACGTGTCGTGGGTAATAATCACACACCATTCGTGATGTTTTTCATCTGCAACAATCCGACGTTGCAGAACGTGTACATGGGTAATAATCACACACCATTCGTGATGTTTTTCATCTGCAACAATCCGACGTTGCAAAACGTGTCGTGGGTAATAATCACACAACCACAACGGGCTGAAGGCCCAATGGTTTCCTTAGCCCAGGGTAACACCCTGTGGGTGTGTGGGGTTATTTTACCGAACGTCCTGAAAGGACAAAAGTAAAATGTTAGAAGACCTTTTCAATGAGTATATAACACAAATCCGCCCTCTTTCTGATGGAACGGGGGTGGACTTGTGTTTTTATTTATTGTTATTTCGGCAGATTGAATGCGCGACTCATCTCCTGCATTTGCTCCTGACTCATACCTTCGGGCATGAAACCCATGGCTCTTGCGTTGACATAAATCTTAGCACTCTTGGAGAGAACGTCAATCTGGTCGAAGGCATCCATCACGTCGATACCTTTGGCAAAGACACCATGTTTCTCCCAAAGCACCACATCATAGTCTTCCAACTGATGGAGTGTGGCCTGAGCGAGCGTATTAGATCCCGGCAGTTCGTAAGGCACAATGCCCAGTCCGAGCGGACAGAAAGCCTTGGTTTCCGGTATCATCGACCAGAGCAGATTGGTGAGCACATCCTTGCCCAGCATCTCGCGGTTGTGGCTCATTGCCACCAGTTCGATGGGGTGGGTGTGTACCGTAGCACGGTAGTTGCTGCCTGTGGCAATGAGCTGTGCATGTACGGTGAGGTGGCTTGGCAGTTCGCTGGTAGGCATGACGGGCTCGTCGGCAATGATTACATACGATGCGCAGTCGTCGAGAATGCGTATGATGCTACCGTTTGTCATGGGCTTTCTTGCTAAATCGCGCATGCGCTTACCCGTACCTTTACAATAGAAATAGGTATTTTTAAGTTCAGGGAGAGTCACTCCAATGGGTATTGCATCGCTGATGGGAGGCATCTGCCTGATTTCGTCATCAACGAGTTCGGTGACATTGACGGTGATGTTTCCACCGTTGCGCTCTGCCCATCCGTTTTGCCAGAGGTATCCTGCCACTTCTGCAATCTTCTCAATTTCCTGTGTCAGTGCAGGACGTTGTTCCAATATACTTTTCATTTTGTTTGTAGATTTGTAGTTTGAATGGTGCAAAGGTAGTCATTTTTCTGATATTTAACGCTATTTGTTCATGATATTTCATATATTTTCAGTAATTTTGCGTCTCGAAGAAACCAAATACAAAACGACGATGAATAAGAAGGAATTACCTGTATTGCTGCTCACGGGTTATCTGGGCAGCGGAAA
Source organism: Prevotella sp. P4-98 (assembly GCF_002251405.1). Taxonomy (NCBI): domain Bacteria; kingdom Pseudomonadati; phylum Bacteroidota; class Bacteroidia; order Bacteroidales; family Prevotellaceae; genus Prevotella; species Prevotella sp. P4-98. Next base: position 8,424 of record NZ_NPJC01000054.1, read on the forward strand.
AACCACCTTGTTGAACCGCATCTTGACCAATAAGAAAGGCATCAAGTTTGCTGTTGTGGTCAACGATATTGGTGAGGTGAACATCGACGCCAACCTCATTCAGCAGGGCGGTGTGGTCAATCAGAAGGACGACAGCCTTGTGGCTTTGCAGAATGGCTGCATCTGTTGTACGCTAAAGATGGATCTCGTGGAACAGTTGAAAGACATTGCTGCCATGCAGCGCTTCGACTATATCGTGATAGAGGCGAGTGGTATTTGCGAGCCTGCACCTATCGCACAGACCATCTGCTCCATCCCCACCTTGGGTCCGGAATATACGAAAGACGCGATACTGCGCCTTGACAGCATTGTTACCGTGGTCGATGCATTGCGTATGCGCGATGAGTTTGGCAGCGGTGAGGCGCTGACCAGCCAGAATATTGGTGAGGAAGACATTGAAAACCTGGTTATCCAGCAGATAGAATTCTGCAACACCATCCTGCTCAACAAGGCTTCTGAGGTGTCGGCAGAGGAGTTGGAGAAGATCAAGCAAATCATCCATGCACTGCAACCCAAGGCAGAGATTATCACATGCGACTATGGTGACGTGGATTTGGATAAACTGGTGAACACCCACGGTTTTGACTTTGATGCCGTAGCCACGTCGGCTGCGTGGATTGACGAGATAGAACATCACCATGAAGATGATGACGACGAAGAAGAAGAACATCACCACCACCATCATGACGACGATGATGACAATGAGGAAGAACATCACCACCACCATCATGACGATGATGACGACGACGAGGAAGAACATCACCACCACCATCATCACCACCACCACGACCATAAAGGCGGCGAAGTGGAAGAGTATGGCATTGGCAGTTTTGTGTATTATGCCCGCAAACCTTTCGACATCAACTACTTCGATAATTTTGTTGCGCGGCAGTGGCCCAAGGGCGTTATCCGTTGCAAAGGCATCTGCTGGTTTGTCGATGAGCCCGACCGCTGTTATGTGTTTGAGCAGGCAGGCCGCCAGATGGGACTTCAGGGAGCCGGTCAATGGTATGCTACCATGCCCGAAGACGAGTTGCGCGACATGATGGCGATGAACGAAGACTTGCGTCGCGACTGGAATCCGATGTATGGCGATCGCATGCAGAAACTGGTGTTTATCGGTCAGCACATGGATCGCAAAGCCATTACCGATGCGCTCGATTTCTGCCTGAGCGACAAGGTGACGTGGTAATCGCACGTGATAAGACTTACAAGTCGGAGATCGGTTAGTGTGCCGCTCTCCGATTTTTTTTGTTTACCCTCTTTTCATATAGGTCGCAAAATACCTGTTGCATGTAGTCGTGGCAATATCCTACAGCGTGTCGGTGGACGTCAATCAAATAGCTTATGAATAAAAAAACAGCCCAGTTTTTGTAGATTTCCCAGATTATTTCATATATTTGCAAAATAATTGCTCCAACAGAGTCATTGGCAATTAAAAATACTACTATCCTGCATGTCAGACAAGAATATTATATATAAGGTGTATCGATTCTATCGAGATGGATTTCGCAGCATGACCATAGGTCGCACGCTGTGGACCGTTATCATCATCAAACTCATTGTGATATTCGCCGTGTTGAAGTTGTTTTTCTTCCCCGATGTGGTGGGCAGACAAGCCAAAAACGGCGACCGCGCCACATTTGTGGCAGGCGAACTGACGCGCCGGTAGGTATCTGTGCTGACAATACAGCCTGACAGTGAAGCAAGCAAATAGAAAAATAATCAATAATAAAAAAACTAAAGTTTATGAATCATCTTCTGACAATCGACCCCGCACTCATTGATTGGTCGCGTGCCCAGTTTGCTCTGACAGCCATTTACCACTGGTTGTTTGTGCCGCTAACATTGGGCTTGGCTGTAGTGATGGGCATTATGGAAACCATCTATTACCGTACGGGAAAACCTTTTTGGCGCGAACTGTCGCAGTTTTGGCAGCGTTTGTTTGGTGTCAATTTTGCCATGGGCGTAGCCACAGGCATCATACTTGAGTTTGAGTTTGGCACCAACTGGAGCAATTATTCCTGGTTTGTAGGCGACATATTCGGCGCTCCACTTGCCATAGAGGGTATTGTAGCCTTCTTCATGGAGAGTACGTTTGTGGCAGTGATGTTCTTCGGATGGGACAAAGTGTCGCGCGGATTCCATCTTGCATCCACATGGCTTACCGGTATCGGTGCTACGATATCTGCATGGTGGATACTTGTGGCAAACTCATGGATGCAGTATCCTGTGGGTTGCGAGTTCAATCCCGATACTGTGCGCAACGAGATGACGAGTTTCATGGAGGTGGCACTGTCGCCGGTGGCTGTTGATAAATTCTTCCACACCGTCACTTCCACATGGATTGTGGGTGCTGTGTTTGTTTGTGCCGTGAGTTGCTGGTATCTGTTGCGTGGCAGAGAGAAGGAACTTGCACGTCAAAGCATCAAGGTGGCAAGCATCGTGGGACTGGTGGCTTCGCTGGCTGCCATACATACAGGCGATGGTTCTGCGGTAATGGTGGCAGAGAAACAACCCATGAAACTTGCTGCTATGGAGGCACTCTACGATGGTGGTGAGGGTGTCGGACTGACCGTGGTCGGTGCGCTCAATCCCTTTGCTCAACCCGATTATGCCCAGGGAGGCGAGATGCCTTTGCGCATAGCCGTGCCTTACGGACTCTCTATCCTTGCCACTCATTCCACCGACGGATATGTGCCTGGAGTGAACGATCTGCTCAACGGCTATACGCGCAAGGACGGTACGCGCGAACTGTCGGCTGAGGAGAAGATGGAGCGTGGTCGCAATGCCATTGCCACGCTTGCCGAATACCGCAAAGTGAAAGCTGCCAATGCCAACGACAGCCGTTTGCCACAACTCGCAGAACAGTTGAAGGCCGACATGCCATACTTTGGTTATGGTTACATCAAAGACCGTGCAGAACTCGTGCCCTATATCCCCATCAACTTCTACGCCTTCCGCGTCATGGTAGGAGTGGGCAGTCTGCTGTTGCTGTTCTTCATCGTTATAGGTTTTGTGGCATGGCGAAAAGACATCACCAGGAGTGGCAGATGGCTCTGGATAACGGCTGTTGCGATGCTACCACTGGTTTATATTGCCAGCGAAGCAGGTTGGATAGTGGCAGAACTGGGTCGTCAGCCATGGGCTATACAGGATATGTTGCCCACGGTAGCCGCAGTTTCCGACCTGAAGGCAGGTAGCGTTTCGCTGACCTTCTTCATCTTCCTCGTGCTGTTTACCGTTCTGCTGATAGCAGAAGTCAGCATCATGTGTCGTGTCATCAAGAACTATAAGTCGGCACAAGAATAGAGATTACATCCAATATTCAATTTCCAACACTAAAAAAGAACACTGTTATGACTTATACATTTCTTCAACAATACTGGTGGTTTGTGGTGTCGCTGCTTGGCGCATTGCTCGTATTTCTGCTCTTTGTGCAGGGTGCCAATTCGCTGGTCTATAGTCTGGGACGTACCGAAGAGGGACAGCGCAAAGTGATGGAGTCCACTGGCCGGAAGTGGGAAATCACGTTTACCACACTCGTAACCTTCGGTGGTGCATTCTTCGCCTCCTTCCCATTATTCTACAGTACAAGTTTCGGCGGAGCTTACTGGCTGTGGATGATTATTCTCTTCTCGTTTGTGTTGCAGGCTGTGAGCTATGAGTTTCAGCACTGCAAAGGCAATCTGCTCGGCAAGCGCACCTATCAGTGGTTTCTTGTGATCAACGGCATAGTGGGTCCGTTGCTGTTGGGTGGGGCTGTTGCCACCTTCTTCAATGGGTCAAACTTCATTGTCGAGAAAGCATCGCTCACCGATCTTGGCGCACCGGTCATCAGTCGGTGGGCCAACGCTTCGGCAGGTCTTGACGCACTGCTCGACCCTTGGAACCTTGCATTGGGCTTTGCCGTGATGTTCTTGGCGCGCATCTTGGGCATCCTGTATATCATGAACAATGTTGATGACGAGGATATCCGTTCGCGCGGTTCAGTAAGACTGGTGGGATGTACGATACCATTCCTGGTGTTTTTCCTTGCTTTCTTTGTGCGCACGCTACTGAAGGATGGCTTTGCCGTTGACCCTGCCACGGGTGCTGTGTTTATGGAACCGATGAAATATCTGCACAACTATCTCCAGTTGTGGCCGCTCGCAGTGCTCACGGTGATTGGTGTTGTGCTGTTGCTCTACGGCGTGGCGCGCACCATTTTCAGTGCCACCTATGTCAAAGGAATATGGCCTGCCGGTATTGGCGTGGTGCTTGTGGTGTTGTCGCTGCTGTTGGTGGCAGGGTGGGGCAATACAGCCTACTATCCGTCGAATACCGATTTGCAGTGCTCACTGACCATTGCCAACAGTTGCAGCAGCGAGTTTACGCTTCGCACCATGTTTTATGTTTCGCTCCTCGTGCCTTTTGTTTTCTGCTATATAGCCTACGTTTGGCGCGTGATGGACAGAAAATAGCGACGTTGCCGATAGGCTTTGCAAACATGCTAATATATCCGTGGCTTTGCTGCGGATATATTTTTTTAGGTGTTTGCCTATTGCTTGGCTCACTCGGCAATGGTCTGTTGATGTGGTTCAGATATTCCCTTGCTCGGCAATTTCAATGAATTTGCTGAGTAATTTCAATGAATTTGCTGAGTAATTTCAATGAATTTGCTGAGCAAAACAAATTGAATTGCTGAGGAAAACAAATTGATTTGCTGAGCAAAACAAATTGATTTGCTGAGCAAAACAAATTGATTTGCCTTTAGAAGTATGTGCTATAGGAATGTAAGGTGTTGCTTGTTAGGTTGTTAAGCGACGCTTGCACGACCTGTGGCAGCACCACTTTCAACATCGGTCGAAACCCTATACGGCAAAAGCGCATGCCACAGACTATTGCTGCCGATGGACTGCAAGAGTTAAGTCAGCTGGTGACAGACCAACAGTCAGATGCATGTAGCTCAAGGGCGGATGAGATATGCGGCGAATACTCAGATGTAATACTCGGCAGAATCGACGAGGCCGGCACGTAGCGCATACTTGGTAGCCTCGTGTGCATTGTTGACACCCAACTTGCGGAAGATGTTTTTGCGATGGGTGTTGACGGTATGGAAACTGGAGAAACGGCGCTCGGCAATCTCTTTCGTGGTAAGACCGAGCGCAATATCCTTGAGGATCTCGGTCTCTGTGGGCGTCAGGCGAATGTCTTCCTCTTGCTTCTCCTGACTTGGCGCCAATAGCATTTCTGCCATGCGCTGGCAGATGTAGCGCTGATGGCGACAGGCGGCAGACAGACATTCGCGCACTTCTTGCAAGGGAGATTCCTTGAGCAAAATGCTGAAACGGGGACTCAGCGCCAGCAAACGGCGTACAAAATCGCCGGAAAGGTCGGTGCTGAACATCACCCATTGCACATCGGGAAAACGAAGATGCAGAATGTCGAGCTCGTCAACATCATTGACGTCAAACAGCGTATAGTCCATCACAACCACCGCTTCACTATCGTTTTTCAATAATTCAATAAGTCCGCATTTGTCTTCAGCACTATCCGTTGACCACTGGTCGGCCTGACTGCAAACATACAGAATGCCCGCACGGGTGATGTCTTGATTGTCGGCAAGGATGATGTGACTGTTCATGGGGCAAGAAACTATTGGAAGGAAGCAAGTCGCTTGGTCATCTGTTCGGACAGGCGCTCATGGCTGCGGCGCATGTGTGCATACATCACGGTATAGACCGTAATCTCCAAAATAGGATAAACGTAGGGCACACCCAGCAGACACGACAGATAGACAATGATGGCACGGCTGTTGAAAGTCAGCAGATTGGTGTATTTCATCAGCGGAAGAGAACCTCGGCGGAACTCGTCGCGCAACGATTGCGGAATAGTGGCAGGATTGGAATAACGCTGGCGCAACTGCTCATAGAATGCCTGAAACTTAGGAGTGCGGTCTTCTTGTGATTTGCAGTAGCCGGCATAGTTGGAATAGAATAGGCGGGCAAACCAACGCTCTTTGGGCATCGACTCGGCTATCTTACGCTGTTCGGCAGAGTTGTCGAGCTCGCTGCCTTCCTTGCCTAACAGGAAGAAAAGATGAATCTGACGATAGTAATCGGCTAAGGAACTCTGACGGGAGTGGCAGCCGAAACCTGCCCAAGCGGCAATGGCAAAGGCTATGAAGTAGGCAGAATAGCCTATTTCGTCATAAAACATATTACCTGTGCGAAGGAAGATGGCTACGTAGATGAAGAGAAACCAGACATCGCCGGATAGTCCATCGAGCACACGGCCTACAAGGGTTTTCTTGCCAGTAAGGCGCGCCATCTGTCCGTCGGTAGAGTCGCAGAAGTTAGCAAACATCAGGAGAATGACTCCTGCAATGTTGTGATAGAGGTCGGGGAAATAGAACATCACTCCGGCTGCAGCACCAAGGAAGAAGGAAATGATGGTGATGACGTTGGGATGCACACCGAAACGGTTCCAGAAAAGCGCAAACGCCAAACCGATAGGACGTGTGAAATGCACATCAAGCCACTCTTCGGTATCGTCTGACTTGAAGGATGCACGAAGCAGTTCGCTGAAGGTTTTATGTTCGTTTGTCATAATCGTATTGTGAATGAGAAATATCTGTTATTGACCGGCGAGGAAGGCTTCTGCCTTCTTGATATCATCGGCATGGTCGATGTCGAGTACTTTGGAGAATGCCCAAGCCGTCAGCTGACGACCGTCGGTCAGCAGGGCACGCTGGAAATTGCGCATGCGGCTTTCGCCACGTTCCATGCAGCCATTAAGTGTTTCGATGGCTGACGAGGTGAGACCATATATGCCGCCGGAGATGTAACGGGGATGCTCTTGATGGTCGAGAAAATTGAGAATACGGAGCGTATCGTCGGTTTCGACATAGAGTGGCTTTTCGTCATCGATGTAGTCGGTGACGCCCATCACGCCATCGATATGTCCGTCGGCAATCTGTTGACGGAAGGCTTTCACGTAGTTGCTGAATTCTTCTTCGCGGAAAATGGTATCGACGGTGGTCAATACAAAAGGACTGTCGGAGAGATAGGGGCTGATGACATGGAAACTGTGCATCGAACTGGGAGTGCTCTGAACGCAGAAGCGCAGAGGAATGGGGCGTCCTTTCAGTCCGTCGCCCTGCAGTTCTACCAAGTGTTGAGCTACCAAAGTGGTGAGATCGTTGCAGATGACAACGATTTCTTCTGCATCATTATCCATGAAAACACGTATCAGACGGTCTATCAGATACTCGCCGCCTACCTTGACCAACGGTTTGGGAGAGTCAATTCCCTCGGCTGCCAATCGGCTGCCTTCGCCGGCCGCAATTATTGCATATTTCATCTTATATATAAATAATGTGTAACTTTGCAAGCGCAAAATTACACATTATTCGTGAAAAACGAGCAATATACTGTCGTTTTTTATCTTAATACCAGTTTGTTGGTATATACATCGCCTGAACCTTTGACGTCGTGGCGCTCCCTTTGGGCTGTTCCTTCAATGTTGATATCGCCCGAACCGATGACCTGACTCTCGATGGTTCCGCAGTCAACGGCTTTCAACTCGATATCGCCCGAACCTTTCAAATCCATGTGTGTGGCGATGACTTGGTGCTGCGTGATGTCGATGTCGCCCGAACCGATAAGGGAAAGATTGGTGTTGCGTGCCGTAACATTGGGGAGATCGATGTCGCCACTTCCGGAAAGAACCACTTTCAGATTGTCGCAGATGAGGCTCTGAAGGTCGATATCGCCGCTACCACGCAGATCAATCATCATATTGTCGGTATCGATATGGCCGTTGCATTTGAAATCGCCCGAACCTTTCAAGAAGATGCCGACAAGGTCGGGAGAGCTGACGGTAACGGTTACATCGTCGCTATTGCCGACGTTGAAAAAGGTGTTGGGGGTCTTGATCATAATCTTCAACCGCTTGTCAGAAACGGAGGTCTCTACATTCTTAAGGAGCGACTGCGGGGCTTTTACTGATACATGATACGTATTGGCTTGTTGATAAACAACATTGACCGAACCGTAAATCTCAATGGCTTCGAAGTCTTTCACTTCGTTGCGAATGGTGGTAACCTGCTGCGATTGCGAGTCGGCGGTAATCTTCATTTCCTTGCATGATGTCATGGTGACGATGGCAGTCAGCATTAAAAACATGATTTTTTTCATAGTCTAATATTTTTTGTTTTTGTGATGTTTCTGACCTTTTGACGATACATAGTGTGGAAAAGTTGCAGGCAACCGATTCTTTTTTCGCAAGTAATGTGATTTTATGGAATGGGTCAGACAGCAAGGGTATGATAATCATATAGGGTGGAAATGATAAATAGAAATGGATTTTCTATCATAGAAGTAGGTGCAGAATGACAATCAGGGCTGGATTTCCAATCGTAGGAATCCAGCCCTGATAGGTGGTGTATGCAGCAAATGTACTGTCGATAGCGGTTAGAAAGTCATGCGCACCATGAAACGGATGCCGTGCTTGTGGGCACTCGGCAGGTCGTTGTAGTTGAGGCGGCGCACATATTCCACATGCATGATCTTGAAGATATTGTGAATACCCAATGCCAATTCCCAGTAGGGACGATGGGGATCCATGATATGCGAACCTGTGGGGAATGCCATCACGATAGGACTGTCGGTCTGCATGTTGGGGTTGTTCTTGTCGGAGAGTTCTCCCCACAGCATCTTCACGCCGATATATTCACGCCATTTCAACTTTTTAAGCAATGGGATGCGGTTGAAGATTTTACCGTTGAGGTCCCAACTGATATCGGCAGAAACATAGCGGTCGTTGAGAAACTCCATGTTGTTGATCAGGTTGAACGTGTTGTCCTGAATGATGTATGAGAGGTTGGTCTCAGGCATGCAGAGCAGCAGGAACGGCACTTTCTCCCATTGTATTCCACCCTTGAGATAGCAGTCAATCTTTCCCCAGCTGTTCATCCAGAAGCGTTTGTAAATGCCTGCTTCGGTATAGTTGTAGCTGTAGTCACCGCCCAATACATTCTTCAGACCCAGGGTGTGGCTGACAGAGAACACCGGTGCATCAAGATTGATCTTCAAACGGCGCTGTTTGGTATTGATATAGGTGGCGCCGGGGCAATACTCCAGAGCGGCACGTATTTCTGTTGTGCGAATATGGTGAGATGGCTGAACTGCTGTTGTCGGATAGGGTGAAATGATGTTATCTTCACCGTTGCCAGCAATATTTTTCCATGCCGTGTATTCGTTCATAGGAGTGAAACGCAGATTACCGCAGGCTTCGTTGTCTTCGGTCTTGATGCTGAAAGTAGTCTTGAAACCGAAGTCTTCCTCACGTTCGAAAGTGATCTGCTGTCGGTTGTAGAACATCATAGCATCTACTTTGCTCCACTTGAATGCAGTAAACACGTTGTCCTTGTCGGTATGCATGAACTTGTCTGAGGGCGACATCACATCGTAGGTAGAGGTGAAACTCAGCGTGCGTTTAGGGAACTCACGTGGGAGATACTCCTTCTTGTTGAACGAGTAAGTCACTTCGCCTTTATAGTAGTTCTTGTGTGACTTCATGCCGTGGGCATAGTAGCCGGAGAAGAACCAATGCTTGTTGAGATAGGCTGTGGTCTGGGCAGAAGCACGCAGTCGCATACCGTCAACAAAGTTGTTGGATATCATGGTGTTGATAGGTCCGATATCAACTTTCGACGGATTGCCGGTCTCTACAAAGTTTTCGATGAGTGCCTTTGCACCGAAGATGATATACTTGAACCCCTTGATGTTCTGCAGTCCTTTGATGAAGGCGTCCATGGAATTCTCGCCTTTGGTTAGTTCCACCTGACGGTATTGAGCCCAGAAAGCATCGCCACGCATCATGGCATCGGCCTCGCGCACATCTTTCTTTTTGCCTTTGAAGAGCTGTTTGGGCAACTCATCGAAAGCATAGTCTGTGAGGCGTGTGTTACGTATGACAATGATTTTATGGAGGAAACTTGCAATCTTCATCTCCACAATCATGTCATCAACAGAGAGTACCCATTCGCCATTGGGCAACTGGGTAAATTCCTGATCGACACGAAGGTTCTCTACGAAATTGACGTCGCTGCGCCGCGGAATGGTCAGTTGGCAACGTTTCACCTGATAGGACGAGTCCTTCAAAATGTAGATGTCGCCACGGAATCCGAAGTCCTGCTGGTTGTTGGGAAGAAACTGCAGATGGATGCAACTGTCGCGATCTACCTTGACGGTGTCCTCTATATAAAATCGGTAGAAGCCGATGGCTCCTTTGCCAATAGGTGAGGTGAAGGGATATTGCAACAGTCGGATCTGGTCGTCGTAGATATTTACATCGGTGAACACATCTTTCAGCATCGTCGTGATGATATCGCCAGTTTGGAAAAGATCGCCTATTCCTGTAGAACTCTGTCCGATGATGATGTTCTTTTCATCGTGTGGCCTGCGGCGATAAAGTCGTTTGGTGACGGTCTCATCTACCGATAGGGGCAATATCAACTTGTTGTTATAGGGGCAGTTCTCAACCTGGTCGGTCAGCCATTTCTTGTTCTTGAACTTAGGGTTCTGGAGCATTTCCGGCGTTATTTCGTTGGCCGCCATGGTGAGCTTCTGATACTTATTGTATTGGTAGAAGTCGTTGTTGGCGAGGTCGGTCATCTTCTTGTGTTCGATGACCTTGCGCATCAGTTCTACTGCCGGATTGTTTTTGCGGCTGTAGCGTTGGCGCTTGGCACGGACGGTGACTCCCTTTAGCATCTTTGTATCGGGCTTCAGACGGATGTCGAGCCGCATGGGGGTGCGGTCAGTAATCTGAATCGTCTGTGAAATATAGCCTACGGCACTAAAGGTCAAGGCCCAGCCAACCCTCTTCTGAATGGTGTAGCGGCCCTCGATGCTTGATACAACAGCTTCTTTATGGGTTTTATAAACGACGCTCGCCATGGGTATGCTGTCTTTGGTCTGAGCGTCGATGACGTATCCTGAAAGCAATCCTTGTGCCTGCGTGGGCAGGCACAAGGACATTACTAATATTATAAAATAGAGTTTAATCGATTTCTTCATCGGCTTCATAACCACCCATTTCGCGGATAGCATTCTTCAACATGGTGTATTGCTGGTAGAGGTTGTTGACAGCCTCTTCGCCCTGAGTGTAGTCGTGCATAGGTGCTTTGAGGAAGAAACTCAGGAAGCGCTGGATGCCGAAGCGTCCTGCACGTGCAGCCAGATCACTCAACAGAGTGAGGTCGAGCAACAGTGGAGCGGCGAGGATAGAGTCGCGGCAGAGGAAGTTGATCTTGATCTGCATGGGGTATCCCATCCATCCAAAGATGTCGATGTTGTCCCATCCTTCCTTGTTGTCGTTGCGGGGAGGATAGTAGTTGATACGTACTTTGTGGTAGTATTGAGTATCCTCATCGTTGCCGTGGCCGTAGAGGTCGGGCTGTACGTCTGGCTTCAGAATGGTCTCAAGAGTAGAGAGCTTGCTGACTTCCTTGGTGTGGAAGTTTGCGGGTTCGTCGAGCACGAGACCGTCGCGGTTGCCGAGGATGTTGGTAGAGAACCATCCGTTCAGACCGAGGCAACGTGTGCCGATGATAGGAGCGAAGCCTGACTTAACAAGTGTCTGACCTGTTTTGAAGTCTTTACCTGCGATAGGCATCTTGGTCTTTTCGGCGAGTTCCCACATGGCGGGAATATCTACGGTGGTGTTTGGAGCGCCCATGATGAAGGGTGCACCTTCGGTGAGGGCTGCGTAAGCATAGCACATAGATGGTGCGATGTGCTCGCGGTCGTCGGCCTTCATAGCTTCTTCGAGTGCTGCGAGTGTGCCGTGGATTTTCTCGTCAACGGGTACGTAGATTTCGGTAGAGGCAGCCCAGATAACAACGATGCGTGCGCAGCCGTTCTTTGCTTTGAAGTCGCGGATGTCCTGACGCAGGGCTTCAACCATTTCCCAACGTGTTTTGCAGTCTTTCACGTTGTCGCCATCCAGACGCTTAGCGTAGTTTTTGTCGAAAGCGGCCTTCATAGGAACGATCTTTTCCAGTTCGTCGCGTACGGGCTCGATATCTTTCTCTTTCAGAACTTCAGCGTACATGGCAGCCTGATAGGCATTCTGGGGGTAAACATCCCATGTGCCGAACACGATGTCGTTCAGATCGGCGAGGGGAACGATATCCTTGTAGTGGAGATACTTCTTGTCTGTGCCACGGCCGATACGAATTTTGTCATACTGCGTCATGGAGCCGACAGGTTTGGTCAGTCCCTTGCGAGTCATGAGTACACCAGTCATGAATGTAGTGGCAACGGCGCCGCAGCCAACTACCATAATTCCCAATTTGCCTTCAGCAGGCTTAACATTAGTTTGTTTCATTACACTTAGTTTTTAATATATGTATTTTATATTATTGTTGTCTAACAGTTCTGTGAGATTGTCGATAGCGAGATTGGCCTGTGATTCATCTACTGGGTCATCAGTCCATTGTTCGCCTCGTATCCATACGGTATTGCATCCTGCACGATGTGCGGGGATGATGTCTTTGTCGATGCTGTCGCCTACTACGGTTACTTCGTCGGCTTTCATGCCGAGGGCTTCTACTCCGAGTTGGAAGATGCGTGGGTCCGGTTTGCGTACGCCGACCACCGCCGACTCTATGATATGGTCGAAGATGCCATCGAATCCGAATTCGCGGAGTACGGTTGAGATGTTGCCGTAGAAGTTGCTCACCAGTACCATGGGCACTCGCTCTTTGAGTTGCAGGAGTACTGCACGACTTTCTGCGGTGTGTCTGCACACCTCGGTATAAAGCAGGTCGAGTACTTGGTCGTGGTAGTTCAGACAGTCGAGATATTCCATCTCGATGTGCAGCTTAGAGTCGAGGGTTTGACGGAATGTGTAGTCTGGCTGTATGATAGGATTCTTGGCCAATGTCCGCTCGCCGTGCACGTATGCATCGCGAAAGCGGGCTTCGGTCACGGGTACGTCTGCCTGTTGGTAGGTGTGCCACAGTACTTTTCCCCAATGGCAGCCTCCGGTGTCGAGTGTTCCGCCATAGTCGAAAATATAGCCTTTCGTCTTAAGCATGTTTGTCAGTTCTGTCATTTCCTTTTTTTATTGTTTGCAGTCCTGCCTTCTGAACGATGTGTTCTGCAATGGCTTGGGCTGCTTCGGTCCGGCATCTTGAGAAACTGGGCCAGTCGTTGAAGTCTATCAATACGGGGGTTCCGTCTGGCTGTATGATGCAGTCACCTCCGTAGATGCCTGTCTGCAGTAGTGTTGCGGCTTGGTTGGCCATCTGCTGCAATTGTTTTTTGTCAAACGGATAGTGGGCGGGCTTGCCGTTGCGCTTTTCGTCGCCGAATTTGCTTTGCCCATCATCGCCTGGATAGTAGTAGCAGAAAAAGTCTGTATCGGTGACACCGTAAAACTTCACAAGGTCTCCGGTGATGTGTGCCCGTATGTCAATTTCCGTTATTCCCTTGGCTTTCATCTCATTTGCCGTGGTCATGGCGCTTTCGTAGTCTGGGCGGAACAGTACATCCGCTGATGTCTGTGCCGAAGCATCGCCTCGTTTGACCCAATAACCGTTGTTGCCTTTATGCGGTGCAACATTTATTCCGGCGCTTTCCAGCATCTTCATTTGTTGGTAGCGCTGACAGCAGGTGATAATGCCTTCCGGACTGTTGATGACGATGGCGCCTTGCTGTTGCTTTCTTTTAAGCTCTTGCAGCACCGTTTCGTCGCGTCCCATGGTCACATACACCTCTGCTTGAGGAAGCGGTTTTTCTTTCTCGTCTTCCGAATATGTTGCTATACGAAGCCCTTTGTCGAGCAATCTGCAACCGACTTCATGTAATATGGCCGTGTCCTTCTCTACGCTGTTGGGCGAATACCGATGGGCCCGGCTTATCATGACTATTTGACTGTCGTACATATTTTATATTACGCATTAAAAAGCATACAAAGATACTCCTTATTATTCAAATATAGAAAACTTTTGAACATTTTTTTGTTTTCTACGTAAAGTTTTGCCTTTTTTATTTATTTTCTTACAAAATAATGGCGATTATTGCCGTTTGTTGGCAAATAAACGGGGACTGGCTGCAAAAAGGACGTGATGATGGATTTCGGAGTCTTGTTGCGTAGGAAAATACGATTTTGAAATCGGTTTGAAAATGTTCCGAAGCTATTCAGAAATCATCCCGGAGGCATCCCGACGGCATCCCGAAGGGTGGCGGTAAGCATGTCAAGGCGATATGATGTCTCCAATTTACTCTTTTCTCTCGTTGAAAAAATCAATCCAGAATATGGAACCTTTGCCCATGACCGATTCTACTCCAACCTTGGCTTTCAGACTCTTTGCCAAATTGCGGCAGATGCTTAGGCCAATTCCCGTGCCTGGAACAAATTCGTTGACCTTCACGAAGCGTTCGAAAAGAAGGTCGTTGCATTTGTCAGCAGGAATGCCGATGCCTGTGTCTCTTACCCAAATGCTGATGCGATCGGTTTTCTTTGTGTAGCCCAAACGGATTTCTCCAGTCTCGGTAAACTTGACTGCGTTGCTGACATATTGATTGATAATTTCCTTTAGGCGGTCGTGGTCGGTTTGTAATAGGTGGTTGTTTGTATTATCAACAACAATTGTTAATCCTTTTTCTTTGCATGGTGTGGTGTATTTGTCGGCAATCTCACGCAAGACTTCCAGTATGCTGACGTCTGTATTTTCTATAGTTTGGTAGCTTCCTGCTTCCAGTTTGGAGACGTTCATCATGTCATCGAATAGGCGTAGCAGATGTGCATTATTCTGCTTGATGAGGTCTATCAGATTCTGGCGCTCCTCATCGCTCTGTGCCAAAGGTAGAATATCGCTAAATCCGACAATGGCGTGGAGAGGTGTGCGTACTTCGTGAGTGATGTTGGCAAGGAATGCTGATTTCAGTCTGTCGCTCTCTTCGGCGTGGTTGCGAGCTTCGAGTAGTTCTTGTTCCACCTGCTTGGTGGTGTCTATGCATGAGGTTGCTCCTACTATGGTTAGTGGGCGCCTGTTCAGATCCCGCTTCTCAATGGTGGCAAACATGGCAGCCCAATACTTTTTTCCTGCAGCATTAGTCATTTGGTATTCCTGATAGGTTTCTTCCTCGCGTCCTGCCGCAAGGTTGAGAAAGGCGTTGCGAACTGCTTGCGCTTGTTCGGTGGCGATGTGTTTGAAAATCTTTTCTACAGGAGTTCCCTTTTGCGGTATGAAAAGGTCTTTACCTTCACGATAGTCGCTCTCTACGTTGATGGTCATCGAAGGTACGTCAACTCGCCAAGTGGAGAGCTTCATTGCTTTAAGCACCAAGTCGTATTCAATGTTGCCAACTTCGTCGGACATGGCCTCTACTTGAGTCTTTAATCGTTTGACTCTGCGTGTCAGCACAAACCAAGAAATTGCCAAAAAAATAATAAGTGGAATGCTTATAATCCATGCAAGAACATCGGCTGTCAGCCATGAACGGATAGATAGAAATATGGTGTCTGTTAGGTTTGTCATATTGGAATTGGCAATATTGCGATGGGCAAAATTACATAAAAGATTTAGAATAATGAAAAAAAACGGGAATTATTTTGCAATTTGCGGCATTTCAGTTAACTTTGCACCATATTTATAAATACACATAATGACACAAGAATTTGAACTGATCGCCAAGACCTTTATGGGATTGGAACCCGTCTTGGCGAAGGAATTGACGCAACTGGGCGCAAACGAAGTGCAAATAGGACGCCGCATGGTGTCCTTTATGGGCGATAAAGAAATGATGTATCGAGCCAATTTTCAGTTGCATACTGCTATCCGTATTCTTAAACCCATTAAGCATTTCAAGGCTCTGTCAGCTGATGATGTCTATCGGGAGGTGCAAAAAATCGATTGGTCAGAGTACATCGGCTTAGACAAAACGTTTGCCGTTGACTCTGTGGTGTTCTCGGAAGAGTTCCGCCATTCTAAGTTTGTGGCCTATAAAGTGAAGGATGCCATTGTTGACCAATTTCGCGAAAAGACAGGAAAACGCCCCAATATCTCGGTGGCAAATCCTGATATCCGTCTGAATATCCATATCGCAGAAGACAAATGTACGTTGTCGCTCGATTCAAGTGGTGAATCGCTCCATCGTCGCGGCTATCGTCAGGAGTCGGTAGAAGCTCCGCTCAATGAGGTGTTGGCTGCCGGTATGATTCTCATGACAGGATGGCAAGGCGAAACCGACTTCATCGATCCTATGTGTGGAAGCGGTACGTTGCTCGTTGAGGCAGCACTCATTGCCCACAATATGGCTCCAGGACTATTCCGTAAGGAGTATGCTTTTGAAAAATGGCCCGATTTCGATAGCGATCTGTTCGACCGCATCTATAATGACGATTCCAGCGAAAGAGAATTTACTCACCATATCTATGGCTATGACGTTGATATCAAGGCAGTCAATACTGCGCGCCTTAATGTGCGTGCTGCTGGGCTTCTCAACGATATTACCGTAGAGGAGGCTGATTTCAAAAACTTCACACAACCGAAGGAGAAAAGCATTATTGTTACCAATCCGCCATACGGAGAACGCATCTCTACCCCTGACCTGCTTGGCACTTACAAGATGATTGGCGAACGCCTGAAACATCAATTCCTCAACAACGACGCTTGGATACTCAGCTATCGTGAGGAGTGCTTCGATCAGATCGGTCTTAAGCCAAGCATCAAGATTCCCGTTTACAATGGCAGCTTGGAATGTGAGTTCCGCAAATATCAGATATTCGACGGAAAGATGAAAGACTTCCGTGCAGAAGGCGGTACCGTCAAAACCGACGAAGAGAAACGTCAGATGGCTGAGAAACGCCGCTTCAAGCAGAATCGTGAATTCAAAAAACGACTTGACGAGAAAGAAGAAAACGAAGAGGCAGACATACGCACATTCCGATTCCGCTCTTTAGAGAAATGCGAATTTAAAGGCGACCGCCGTGATGACCGCTTCCAGAAACGTGGCGGACGCAACGACCGCTATTCACGTGACGATCGTGGTGATGACCGTTATTCGCGCGATGACCGCAAACCCTATCGCAAGAGCGAGAACCGTGGGGGGCATGAGCGCTTTGACCGAAGTGGAGGTAAAAAGCAACGCGGCGGTGGACGTGGCTTTGACCGTAACAAAAGAAGATTAGAAGATGACAATGATTAAATATTGTAGTAAGGCGTTGATGGTCTGCATGACTATGTTGATGACTGTATCTCCAATGAACGCACAGAAGAATTTTACACTTGAGGACCTTAATTTCGGTGGTACAAACTATCGGAATATGGTGCCGGAGAACCGGTGGACTGCATGGTGGGGAGACCAACTCGTTCGCCTCGATGTGGATGCTTGTTATCTGGTAGATAAAGCTAACGGTAAAGAAACCCGTCTCTTTGATGTCAGCCAGATTAACCAATGGATTGCACCAACAAAGGATATTAAGGTTCGTACGCTATATAATGCAGAATTTCCATTTGCAAACAAGAGCGTTGTGGTGATTAGCCAAGGTAGCAAAACCTATATGGTCGATTTCAAAAAACATGCCTTGGTCAGCTCTTTCGAGTTGAAAGACGGTGAAAATCTGTTGGAAACCAATGCTCAACAGACAGCCTATGCTTTCTTGAAAGACAACAACCTGTTTGTCTGCAACCATAAGCAACAGACTGTGCAACTCTCAACCGACGGCAGTAGAGAAGTGGTTTATGGACAGGCTGTGCATCGTGATGAGTTCGGCATCAGTAAAGGAACATTCTGGAGTCCCGATGGAAACAAACTGGCCTTTTATAGAATGGACCAGTCGATGGTGACCGATTATCCACAAGTGGATATCCCGGAAATCGGTTTCGACCCAGAAGAAAAACGTTCCTGCATCGCCACACTGGCTCCCGACAAATATCCTATGGCTGGCGAGACTTCACATCAGGTGACTGTAGGTGTGTATGACCTTACTACAGGAAAGACTATTTATCTCAAGGCTGGCGATCCCACAGACCGCTATTTCACCAATGTGGCATGGAGTCCAGACAGCAAAACGGTTTATATGTTTGAATTGAACCGCAAGCAGAACGACAGTCGCCTGGTCGCTTATAGTGCAGAAACAGGCAATAAAACTGCTGAACTCTATCGAGAAACCGACGAGAAGTATGTGGAACCTCTACATCCCATCGTCTTCTTGCCATGGGATGCTAACTCATTTATCATGCAGAGTCGTCAGGATGGATATAATCACCTGTACCTTTGTTCACTTGGCAAGCACGGTAGCAGAATGGCCGGCAATACCGAATCACTCGAAGTCAGTCAACTGACCGCTGGCAAGTGGGAGGTCCTGGAAATGATTGGTTTTAATGCCAAACAGAAGACCATTATCATTGCCAGCAACGAAAAGAGTCCTATCCAACAGAATATCTATGCGGTAAGTGTAAAGACCGGCAAACGAACATTATTAGGAAATGGCGAGGGTTGGCATAATGCCAAACTCAGCGGAAGCGGCAACTATATCCTAGATAACTATTCTACTCCGACCGTTCCACGTCGTATAGAAATCGTGCAAACCACTAAGGCAAAGGCCGTTTCTTATTTCCAGGCAAAAGATCCTTGGATGGGATATTCTATTCCGCAGTTCAGTTGTGGTACCATTAAAGCAGCAGATGGCGTTACCGATCTCTATTACCGTATGGTGAAACCTGCGGATTTTGATCCTAACAAGAAATATCCTACTGTAGTATATGTCTATGGTGGACCTCATGCACACAACGTCGATGCACGTTGGCATTATAGTAGCCGTGGATGGGAAAGCTATATGGCAGGCAAAGGATACATCACCTTTATCCTCGATAACCGCGGAAGTGAACATCGTGGCAAGGATTTCGAACAGGCTACATTCCATCAACTGGGACAGGAAGAAATGAAAGATCAGATGAAGGGAGTGGAATTCCTAAAGACACTATCTTATGTGGATGCAGACCGAATCGGTGTACACGGATGGAGTTTTGGTGGATTTATGACCATTTCGTTGATGACCAATTATCCCGATGTCTTCAAAGTCGGTGTGGCTGGTGGCCCTGTTATCGACTGGCATTGGTACGAAGTGATGTATGGCGAACGCTATATGGGAACTCCACAAAGCAATCCGGAAGGTTACAAAAAAACATCATTGCTCTATCAGGCTAAGAATCTCAAAGGAAAACTGCAAATCATACAGGGACTTAATGATGTGACAGTAGTGCCACAACATTGCCTCACTTTCCTTAAAGCATGTATCGCAGCAGGAACACAGCCCGACTTCTTTGTATATCCGGGCGAACCACACAATATGCGGGGACATCAGAGCGTGCATCTGCATGAACGTATTACACAGTATTTTGAAGATTATCTGAAATGAACCAAGAAGAACAGATACTTGTGCGCATCACAGGTCAGGACCGCCCTGGATTGACGGCCTCAGTCATGGGAATCCTTGCTCGGTATGATGCGCAGATTCTCGATATCGGTCAGGCCGATATCCACTCAACACTTTCGCTGGGAATACTCATGCGCTTGAAGGAAGCACATTCCGGACAAGTCATGAAAGAACTTTTGTTTAAAGCCACAGAACTGGGAGTCAACATCGGATTCTCGCCTATTACTGACGATGAATATGAAGACTGGGTGGGACATCAAGGCAAAAACCGTTATATCCTAACAGTTATGGGACGCCAGTTGGATGCACGGCAGATAGAGGCAGCATCGCTGATTATCACCGAGCAGGGGCTTAATATCGACAGCATCCTCAGACTGACAGGTAGAAAGAGCATCAAGAATCCAACAAACCATGTGCGAGCTTGTATCGAATTCTCTCTCCGTGGCGAACCCAACAACCGCAAGGAGATGCAAAGCAAACTCATGCAGGTGTCGAAAGATATGGAAATTGATTTCTCGTTCCAACGCGACGATATGTTCCGCAGAATGCGACGGCTCATCTGTTTTGATATGGACTCGACACTTATACAAACTGAATGTATCGACGAACTGGCAGATCGGGCAGGAGTAGGTGCAGAGGTGCGCGCCATTACCGAGAGTGCTATGCGTGGTGAAATAGACTTCAAAGAGAGCTTCACCAGACGCGTTGCATTGTTGAAGGGATTGGATGTCAGCGTGATGAAGGATATTGCTGAACATCTCCCAATAACAGAAGGTGTGGACCGACTGATGACTATCCTCAAGCGTTACGGGTATAAGATTGCCATCCTCAGCGGAGGATTTACCTATTTTGGCGAATATCTCCAACGTCGATATGGTATTGACTATGTCTATGCTAACGAACTGGAGATTGACGATAACGGCAAGTTGACTGGACGTTATGTTGGGGATATAGTTGACGGACACCGGAAAGCGGAACTCCTCAAACTCATCGCTCAGGTAGAGAAAGTCAATCTTGCACAGACCATTGCCGTAGGTGATGGAGCCAACGACTTGCCCATGATATCAGAAGCAGGACTGGGTATCGCATTCCATGCCAAACCGCGCGTGGTTGCCAATGCCAAGCAAAGCATCAATACCATTGGACTTGACGGCGTGCTTTATTTCCTTGGATTTAAAGATTCCTACCTTGGCGAGCAAGGCAAGTTATAAAATAACCATTCCATTAATATAATAAGGTGTAACAAGATATGAAAATATTACTTTTAGGCAGCGGCGGACGTGAACACGCCCTGGCATGGAAAATCTCCCAAAGTCCGAAATGTGAGCAACTCTACATCGCCCCAGGCAATGCCGGTACTGGCAACTGTGGTGAGAATGTGGCCATGAAGGCTGATGACTTCGAAACCATCAAGACTTTCTGTGTAGAGAAAGCCATAGATATGGTTATCGTAGGTCCAGAAGACCCATTGGTAAAAGGTATTTATGATGAGTTGAAAGCCGATTCACGCACCAAGGACATCCCAGTGATAGGTCCTTCTAAACAAGGTGCAGTACTGGAAGGATCGAAAGACTTTGCAAAAGCATTTATGCAACGTCATCAGATTCCTACTGCACGCTATCAGACTTTTGACGGAGAACATCTTGAAGACGGATTGCGTTTCCTCGAAACCTTGCAAGCTCCATACGTGCTGAAGGCCGATGGACTCTGTGCAGGCAAGGGCGTCTTGATTCTGCCTACACTTGAAGAAGCACAAAAGGAACTCAAGGAAATGCTTGGCGGAATGTTTGGCAATGCCTCTTCGCAAGTGGTTATTGAGGAATTCTTGAGTGGTATTGAGTGCTCGGTGTTCGTGCTGACCGATGGCGATCACTATAAAATTCTGCCTGAAGCCAAGGACTATAAGCGCATTGGCGAACATGATACCGGTTTGAATACTGGTGGTATGGGTAGTGTTACACCTGTACCTTTCGCCACTAAGGAGTGGATGCAGAAGGTGGAGGACCGTATTATCCGTCCTACTGTGGAAGGTTTGAAAGCTGAAAATATTGACTATAAGGGATTCATATTCTTCGGTCTTATCAATGTTGAAGGGGAACCGATGGTTATCGAATACAACTGCCGTATGGGTGACCCAGAAACCGAAAGTGTCATGTTGCGATTGAAAAGCGATATCGTAGATTTGTTTGAGGGAGTGGCTGAAGGCAATCTCGACGAGCGCGAAATAGCATTTGACGAACGAGCTGCTGTATGTGTTATGCTTGTTAGCGGTGGTTATCCGCAGGAATATAAGAAAGGCTATCCTATTACCGGTATTGACCAAGTGGAGGGAAGTATCGTGTTCCATAGCGGAACTGCCCTTAAGGATGGTCAGGTGCTAACCAATGGCGGACGTGTAATTGCCGTTTCGTCTTATGGTAAGGACAAGGCCGAGGCTCTGCAGAAATCATTTGAAGAAGCCCAGAAAATTCAGTTTACCGACAAGTATTTCCGTCGTGATATAGGTGCAGACCTTTAAGCGATAGCTCTCAAGCATGACGAAACTACTGCAGAATAGAATATCAGAAAGCAAACTCACACTACCTGTCACCGTACTTTGTGTGACGGGGGTGTGGTTATTGGCAGGACTCACACAAGGAGATTGGTGGGCATCTTTTGCGTGCTTTGTTGTCTCGACCTATCTGATGATAGAGTTGAACAACAGCAATGCGCTCATCCGTATTTATTCACGTATGGTGTCGTGTGTCTTCTTGGTGCTTTCGGCAGTGGCATGTCCATTGTTTGCTTCAACCGAAGGTGCATGGGTACAAGTGTGTGTGGTTGGTGCCTTGCTGATGATTTTCCGAACATACCAAGATGACACATCGGTGGGAAGTTCCTATTATGCCTATCTGTGTATAGGACTTGCCAGTTTGTCATTTGTCCAGATAGTATGTTTGATACCATTACTGTTGTTGATGCATGGTGTTGTGCTTCACTCTTTGTCGTGGCGTACATTTTTTGCCGGCTTCTTTGGCTTGCTCACTCCCTATTGGTTTTGGACATGCTGGTCGGTGTATCAACAGAGTATCGACCAGATAACTGACCATTTCATGGCATTGACAGAATGGAGTCAACCCTTTGACTTCAGCGCGTGGGATGGGAGTCAGGTTGCTGTGCTGTTGCTATTGGCGCTGATAAGTGTAATAGGTATAGTGCATTATATTCGCACAAGTTATCTCGACCGCATACGTGTGCGTCAACTTTACCATGTCTTCAGTTGGTCGGTATTGCTGATGTTTGCATGTTTGTTGCTACAGCCAACGCTTTACAACATTCTTACTCGCATGCTTATTGTATTTGTGTCGCCCTTGCTGGCCCATTATCTGGCGCTTACCCATACCCGTATCACTAATATCACCTTCCAGGTGTTGCTATTCATGGCTGTACTTCTGATAATTTATAATCTATGGACATCATCACTACTTTTCTGATTAGTTATGGTTATTGGGGAATGCTTATAGCTGCTTTTGTGGCTGGTTCGTTCTTCCCTTTTTCCAGTGAAGCTGTCATGGTGGGACTGATGGCGGCAGGGCTTGACCCTATAGGCCTTATAGTCTATGGTACGATAGGTAATGTGTTGGGATCATGTTTCAATTATGGCGTTGGACGAATGGGGCGTTTGGAGTGGATAGAGAAGTATCTCCACGTCAAGAAAGAGAGTATCGACAAGGCTACGCGTTTCATGGGTGGCCGTGGTGCATGGATGGGATTCTTTGCCTTTCTGCCTATTTTGGGCAGTGGTATTACCATCGCTCTTGGCTTGATGCGTGCCAATATAGTCATCTCATTGGTCAGCATCAGCATAGGTAAGTTACTACGCTATGTGTTGCTCATCTATGGTGCAAGCATCTTTATCTAGTTAAAATTGCTGAAAGATACGGCGCTTCGATAGAAATATTGTACTTTTGTATTTTATTAGGTAATTAAGATCATAATTAATAATACACAATGAAACAATTTCGACTGTTAGACAATATACTGGGGTGGGTCACCTTTTTGATTGCCGCCTTTGTTTATTGCTCTACTATTGAACCGACAGCCTCTTTCTGGGACTGTCCCGAATTTATCTCTACGGGCTATAAACTCGAAGTCGGACATCCACCGGGTGCACCGTTCTTCATGCTTACCGCCAATCTGTTTTCACATTTTGCCAGCGACCCCTCGCAGGTAGCACGTATGGTCAATACGATGAGCGCATTGCTCTCGGCAGTAACCATTCTGTTCCTGTTCTGGTCTATCTCGCATCTTGTTCGACGCTTGTTGGTCAAGGATTGGAGCGAGTTGACACCCGCCAAAACCATAGCCATTGAAGGCTCGGCACTGGTAGGTGCGCTGATTTATACGTTCAGCGATACCTTCTGGTTCTCAGCTGTTGAGGGTGAGGTATATGCCTATTCTTCGGCATTTACCGCTTTGGTATTCTGGCTGATTCTGAAGTGGGAAGAACATGCCGACGAGCCTCATTCCGACCGTTGGCTGGTGCTTATCATGTATATGACAGGCCTCTCGATTGGTGTTCACTTGCTCAACTTGTTGTGTCTGCCTGCCATCGTACTGGTATATTACTATCGCAAGTGTCCCCAGCCCGATTCACGTAAAGATCTGTATGGCTCTATTGCCGCTTTGGTGATATCAGTAGTTATCTTGGGCGCTGTGCTCTATGGTCTTGTGCCGGGTATTGTTCGTGTGGGTGGATGGTTCGAACTGTTGTTTGTCAACGTGTTTGGTTGTCCGTTCAATACAGGTGAGATTGTTTATATCATCCTGCTTATTGCCACATTGGTATGGGCGATCTATGAGTCCTACAAGGATCAAAGTCTGAAACGTCAGAATATAGCATTTCTGTTGTCTGTAGCCATGTTGGGTATTCCTTTCTTTGGCTATGGCTGGTCAGCAGTGCTTATCGGCATTGTTGTATTGGCTCTGATTTGGCTGGTACTTCAATATAAGCGCCAAGGCAAGTTGCTCATCACTTCACGTATCAAGAATACATCTCTGCTCTGCATGATGATGCTCCTCATTGGTTATTCGTCATATGCTGTCATCGTCATTCGTTCGGCAGCCAATCCACCAATGGACCAGAACTCTCCAGAGGATATATTTACCCTTGGCGACTATCTGGCTCGTGACCAGTACGGACAGCGTCCGTTGCTTTACGGTCAGGCTTATACCTCACAGGTGGCTTTGGAGAAGGCGGGCGACTATTGCCGTCCAGTCTCAACAAAGGGCGCACCTGTTTGGCAGCGCAAGGAGAAAGCATCTGCCGACGAGAAGGATGAGTACTTCGTAGCACGTACTAAGGACGACTATGTATATGCTCAGAATATGCTGTTCCCGCGTATGTGGGATTCAGGTAAAGCTGCTTCATATCGTAGTTGGTTGGGCGAAGAGCCCGATGGAAGTGAAGAAGCATACGATCGTTGTGGCGAGATGGTTACGGTGAAGATGCCGAGCATGTTGCAGAACATTCGTTTCTTCCTCTCATACCAGTGCAATTTCATGTATTGGCGCTATTTCATGTGGAATTTCGCAGGCCGTCAGAATGATATTCAAGGTCAGGGCGAATTGGAACATGGCAACTGGATAAGTGGTTTCAGTTGGTTGGACAACTGGCGTCTGGGAGATCAATCGACATTGCCCGATGAGTTGAAAAACAACAAAGGCCACAATGTATTCTATATGATGCCATTGATGCTCGGTCTTATCGGACTCTTCTGGCAGTCGTGGTACACTCGCAAACGTCGTGTGCCCGGTAGCGACAAAGAAGAGATAGAACCAGTGGGCATCCGCCAGTTCTGGGTTGTGTTCTTCCTGTTCTTCATGACAGGTTTGGCTATTGTCATCTACCTTAATCAGAATCCTGAGCAGGTACGTGAACGCGACTATGCTTATGCGGGTTCGTTCTATGCTTTTGCCATCTGGTGTGGTATGGGTGTTGCAGCTCTCATCGACCTGTTGAACCGCAAGCTGAAGAAAGAAAATGTGTTGGTTGCCGCAGTTATTGCTGTAGTGGCATTGGCTGTTCCCATACAAATGGGTAGTCAGACATGGGATGATCATGACCGAAGTGGTCGTTATTCGTGCCGTGACTTTGGACAAAACTATCTGATGTCGCTGCAGAATGAGGGCAATCCTATCATCTATACCAATGGTGATAACGATACATTCCCCTTGTGGTACAATCAGGATGTAGAAGGTGTGCGCACCGATGCGCGCGTTTGCAACCTGTCGTATCTGCAGACCGATTGGTATATAGACCAGATGCGTCGTCCTGCTTATACCTCTCCTGGCATTCCCATTAAATGGAATCGTTTGGAGTATGTTACTGGTACCAACGAGTATGTGCCCATCGATCCTCATATGAAGCAGGCTGTTCTCGATTTCTATAAGCAAGATCCCGAAACTGCCAAAGCACAGTTTGGTGATGACCCATTTGAGTTGAAGAATGTATTGAAGTATTGGGCACGTTCCAAAAATTCAGAACTCCACGTCATTCCAACCGACACACTCTATATGACTATCGACAAGGAGGCAGTACGCAAGAGTGGTATGATGATGGCAAGTGATAGCATTCCCGACCGCATGGTTATCTCGCTTGCAGGCAAGAGTGCACTCTACAAAGGCGACTTGATGATTCTGGAGATGTTGGCTGAGTGTAACTGGAAACGCCCCATCTACGTGGCTGCAACTGTTGGTGAGAGTAGTTATATCAACCTTGGCAACAATGTGGTGACTGAAGGATTGGCATATCGTATCACACCATTCACTACCAATGCTCAAGGCGCACGCAACTTCGATACGAAGCGCACCTATGATAACGTGATGCATCGTTTCAAGTTTGGTGGACTCAACCAAAAGGGCATATATATCGATGAGACTGTGATGCGCATGTGCTACAGCCATCGTCGCATCATGTCGCAGTTGGCCAACAAACTCATTGAGGAAGGTGACAAGAAGCGTGCCGCTGAAGTTCTTGCCTACATTGACAAGATGCTTCCTTCATATAATATCCCGCATGAATTCTCATCGGGTTCGCTTGATATTGCAGAAGGATGGTATCAGGTAGGTCAGAAGCAGAAAGCCATCAAGGTGCTCAATGAGATGTGGCACAATTCTCAGCAATACCTCAATTGGTACAACAACCTCAATGCTGAGCAGTTTGCCTTCTCTAAGAATAATGCTTATGCCCATGCTTACTATTTGCAGCAGATACTTCTCGTGGCTCAGCAGATAGATCAGCAATGGTTCAACAAACACTACGAGCAGTATAGCCGCATGATACGCACCTTTGAGGAGCGTGGCGGTGCACAGGGCATAGATCGCTGATCGTGGATAGTGATAATATGAAAAGTATTAACTGCAAGTGATAATAGAACAACCGGCAATATGGCTAAGGTGGCTATATCCCAGAGCCACTTGGCGGATGAACCGTCACGAACGGTCAGTATATCTGACCTTCGATGACGGTCCCATCCCCGAGGCCACGCCATTTATTCTTGATACGCTTAGACATTATGGCATCAAAGCCACCTTTTTTATGGTGGGCGACAATGCTCGTAAGTATCCCGAATTGTTGCAGCGTGTCATCGACGAAGGTCATCGGGTGGGTAATCATACACACAACCATATTAGTGGTTTCCGTCATAGCATCCATCAGTATTGCTATAATGTAGAAAAGGCTAATGCCTATCTTCATACTGATTTGGTGCGCCCGCCACATGGTTGGATGCGATGGGAACAGTATGCCATCTTAGGTCGAAAGTATCGCATAGTGATGTGGGATCTTGTCACGCGAGACTATTCCAAGTGGATGACGGCAGAAGATGTGTTGGCTAATGTGAAACGCTATGCTCGCAACGGTTCCATCATCACATTCCACGATTCTCTCAAGAGTATTGATAAACTGAAAACGGCATTGCCAGCAAGTATAGAATGGTTGCGTGAGCAAGGCTATGAATTTAAGGTGTTCGAATGAACACCTTTTTTGTTTCTGTACAATCATAATATGTACGCGCACGCATACTCATGCGTGCGTATGTGCGCAGGTGCACATGCGATGCTGTAAAAACAGAATATATGACTGTAAATGTAGGATTTGCAGCACACCACCGCATCTTTGAATGTGATGGATGCCCATGTTCGGACCATACAGAATATGGTTTATTCCTGTTCTTTTCTTATGCTGAATTCACATCCACAATACTGCTGGTTGTAAAACTGGTATTGCTTTAACAGTTCGTTGCGACGCTCCTGCAGTCCTCCTTTGCGCCAGTTTTGCGCCCAGAAGTGGATGCCTGGCACAGCCTCTTCTGCCATTTTTCCTGCTGCTGCTATTTGGTCAAGACTCTTCCAACGTGATGTGGCAAGGGTGGTGGCAATCGTGGTAAAACCACGTCGTTGTGCCTCCATGGCAGTGGCAATGAGTCGCATACGGAAACATTGCAGACAGCGGCCTCCCCGTTCAGGTTCGCCCTCCAGCCCTTTGATAGCCGCAAGCCATGTTTCATGATTGTAGTCGCCATCTATCCACTCGATGCCGAGTGAAGTGGCGTGGCGCTTGCTTTCTTCTTTGCGGATTTCATATTCTTCATGTGGCCAGATGTTTGGATTGAAGTAGAAGATAGTTGGGCGCACATCGTGTGCCAGCATCCATTCTACAATGGCTGAAGAACATGGAGCACAACAGGCATGTAGCATGATGCGGTTGATGCCTTCTGGAATTTCGATATCGTTTTTCTTTTTTTTCATTGTGTAGTATAGGATGTCTGTGTCAGCAACAATTCTATGGCCCGTCAATTAACTTTCCAAACTTTCAAGCCGATAGTGTTCTGCTCGAAAAATGGTGTGCAAACAAAGGTTGCGTCATTGAGCCAAGCATAACAACTCTCGGTGGGTGCCTCAAACACAGGTGTTGTGTTGAAGTAGAAGCCCGTTTTCCCGTTGGGAAGGATAGGGTTGGCCAGAACTCCCTCGTTACGCACATGAATCATCACTCCATCTGCTGTACGGATGTTGTAGATGGCTTCAAGATGAGTACGGTTGCGTATGGTATCTACCAGTTGATAGTCTGCACCGCCTGCCAAGACATCTCCTTTGAAACTGCTGCCGTTGGGATGTGTTCCTTCGAAGTGTCCGCCTATAATCGGTATGACGATGCGTTTGCCCATAGCAGTATTTCCCAATGTTTGTGCTGGCGAACATGCTACATGTAATGTCAGTACGTGAGTGAGTTGTGGCGTAGTTGGTTCCTGAGCCATGGCCGTTAGTGGCGTGGCAAGCATCAGTAGCCAAGCCATTGTTGTCATCAAGTATAGAATAGTCTTTTTCATTGTCACCATTTAATTGTTGGTTGGTCTGCAAAGTTACTATCTTTTTTCTTTATACCCAAATCTAATGGCAGATTTGCACCAAAACATGAGGTGCCGATATTCCGTTATGTTAAAATGATGTGGCGCCATAATTGCTACCTTTGCACCGGCAATCAAAAATCATTTCTATAGACGAATGAAGAGATGCACGACCACAATACCGACTTTCATAAACACTAATCATAATTATCAATTTAGGTTTGGGGCAATGTCCATCGTGATGGTGGGTGTTGCCTTTTGATATTTTTATGGCTCTTGCAAACGACAATGCTATTCCTGTTTATGGACGATACTATTGGTGCTGTTTTCCTTCGGGATGCCTTCGGGATCCGTTCGGGATGTGTTTTATGTCGGTAGGATAGTATCATTCCCGATAGCTGAAGTATAGAAGAAAAAGCGATAAACATCCTTTGTGGATTGAAGAGAAAAGTGTATCTTTGCTGCATCTTTCTGAAAGATGCGATAGAATATGAAGTGGAATAGACGTAGAAAGATACTCGTAGTATTCTTGGTAATCGTTGTTGCCGTACAAGGTATAGGTGGGTTGGGTGACTATTATGCCCAAGCGGTCTATCCATGTGTTGCTACCGTTTTGACATTCTTGTCAGGATATGTGCCCTTTGCCATAGGCGACTTGTTTATAGCCTTGAGTATCATCGGTATTGTGGCATTTCCGTTCTATGCTGTTCGTCGGAAGAATAAAATTGTGGGCTATGCCATTGCTGGGGTGGGTGAGTATCTGTTGTGGGTCTATGTGTGGTTCTATCTGGCATGGGGATTAAACTATGCCCAGTCTGATTTTTATCATCGAAGTCATACACCCCGTTATGAAGCCAACGATGATCAACTGCGATATTTTGCATGGCGTTATGCCGATAGCTTGAATGCCAATTATAGTAAAACAGCCATTTATGATACTCTGCGAGTGCCGTCTTTGGTGGTGGCAGGTTATAAGCGTTTAGCCCAGCAGAATATGGGTGTCCATGCCCCTTTCCATGTTCATACGCAAGCCAAGACCATGCTTTTCACTCCATTGAGTTCCAAGGTAGGAGTGACCGGCAGTATGGGTCCTTTCTTCTGCGAGTTTACGCTCAATGGCGATTTGCGTGCCCACGAGTATCCATCCACGTTTGCCCACGAGTATGCTCATCTACTTGGCATCACCAACGAGGGTGAAGCCAATTTCTATGCCTATCAGGTTTGTACATCATCTGCCGACCGCACGATGCGCTTTTGTGGCTATTATGCCATCTTCTTTCATGTGTTGCGTAGTGTAGATGCTGTACTTGGTGATGAGGCAGCCGAAGATTTCCTGCAATATGTACGACCGGAAATCAGGCAGATGGCATCTGCCGACCGCAACTATTGGCGTTCGAAATACAGTACCTGGTTGGGCAACTTGCAAAATGCGGTCTATGAGTTTTATCTGAGAACCAATCGGGTTGATGGCGGACGGAAGAGTTATTCGCAAGTGGTGGCGCTGATACTCTCATGGGAGCAACGCCAAGGACAGATGCAACGCCGTTGAATAGACTATAAAACAATGTGTTATAGACGGATAGGTGATGGCTGATACAAAAAAAACTGGGCGTGTCTCGCGACAATCCCAGTTTCTGTTTTCTAACTAACTTATTATCAACTATTCATTACTCTTTCTTTGTTATGCACAAAATTATTTCTTGTTTGCTGATGCAAAGGTATGTACATTTTATGATAAAAAACAGAAAATGGATGAAAAAACACACGTAAACGTTTGCGCCATTGCGAGTTTTTTTGTATTTTTGCACCAATGAACAATAGAAAGCAACACAGAACATCGTTGAAGGACCTGGCTAAAGAGCTCAATGTGAGTATTGCTACAGTCAGTCGTGCCCTGCGCAGTTCTTCGGAAATAGGCCATGAAATGCAGGAAAAG
Source organism: Prevotella sp. P4-98 (assembly GCF_002251405.1). NCBI lineage: Bacteria > Pseudomonadati > Bacteroidota > Bacteroidia > Bacteroidales > Prevotellaceae > Prevotella > Prevotella sp. P4-98. Next base: position 39,228 of record NZ_NPJC01000054.1, read on the forward strand.
GTGAAGGCTTTAGCCAAACTACGCAACTATCGCCCCAACCCTTTTGCACAGAGTTTGCGTAAAGAAGCTCCGAAGATTATTGGCGTGGTGCTGCCCAATTTGGTGACCCACTATTATGCTGCGGTACTCGATGGCATAGAAGATGAGGCCAAACGATCGGGCTATAGCGTCATTAGTGCCAATAGCCATGAATCATTTGATATTGAAACACAAGCCATCGACAACTTTATCAATCTCCATGTGGAGGGCATTATAGCTTGTTTGTCACAATCCACTACTGATTACAGCCACTTTGAGGAGATTGCAGAGATGGGCATTCCTTTGGTATTCTTTGGTCGTACTTGTCTGAAAGAGCGCTTCTCGTGTGTCACAGCCAATGGTGACCAAGCCGCCCAGATGGCTACTCAGCATTTGATAGATACCGGTAGTCGTCGCATAGCCTTTATCGGCGGTCCTAACCACCTCGATATGGTTCAGCGTCGTAAACATGGTTATCTTGAAGCACTTCGTGAAAATCAGATTCCCATCGAGCGTGAACTTGTGAAATGCGGATCGATAGATTATGATGCCGTACTTTCCAATACTGTTACCCTACTTAAAGAGCAGAAACCTGATGCCATAGTGGCTTTCAACGATATCATCACCTTTGCCGCATTCAATGCCATTCGTGAGGCAGGATTGCGCATACCCGACGATGTGGCACTCATCGGCTTTACCGATGACGTGCATGCTGCATTCGTCACGCCGCAAATGTCAGCCATCGTCGATCAGGCTCACCAAATGGGTGCAACAGCCTGTCAATTGCTGCTCAAGAATATTGCAGGAGATACAGGCGTATATCACAAAATTGTGCCACAAAAGTTGGTCATCCGTGGTACCTCGGCTAAAAAACCGCAGTAAGTAGTAGGTCGAGGACCAAAAAAGGCTGACTATGTTTGGTCTTTTCAATAAAAAAGAGTACATTTGCACCATATTATATATAACTCGTAAAACCTAAAATAAATGCCTCTGGCATTGATGCTAATGACTGTAAATATGAGAAGGATGATCATGTTACTGACGCTGATGGTCAGCTTTGTGCTGACAGTCGGTGCTGCTATTGATGACATTAAGTTTAGCCGACTTGATACCCGTGACGGACTGAGCAACTCACAGATTCTTTGTGTGAAGCGCGACTCCAAGGGATTTGTATGGATAGGAACTCCCTATGGCCTTAATCGATACGACGGATATCGTATCAAGACATTCTACTCATACGCCAAAGATACCACTACGCTACGCAACAATTATGTGGATGAGATCTATGAGGCATACGATGGAAAACTATGGTTGAAGCAGGGTATGAACTATACCATCTTCGACCCAGTAACCGAGTCATGTGACAGACATCCTGAGCGTTGGTTGCAGCAACACGGCGTGGCGGGTGGTGTCGAGCGCCTTTATATAGACAAGCATCATCATTTTTGGGTAAAAACCTATGATACTGGTTTCTGGCATTATAATCCTTATACCAAAGAAGCCAAGCAGTTTAATTTCGGTTATGGCCGCCAAGAGTTCAATTCCGACTTTGGTGTATCGAGTTTTGCAGAGATAGGCAAGAGCTTGTTGGTATCTTCACACAATGGTGAGGTGTTCTGTTTCAACAGAGAGAAAAACTGGATTAGTTGGAAAGATTCTTATATTCGTGAGAAAGGATTCTTCAACAATCAGGAATGTAAGTTGCGTACCGATGCCGATGGTAATCTCTGGATGATAACCGTGGTAGGCTGTTTTGTGAAGTCGAAAGGACGTTGGATTCTTTCTTATAAAGAACTGGCGAAACGCTGGGGCGTGGAATTGCCTGACGGACTGAGCATTTGGGATATTTGTTCGGATAGCAAAAAGCGCGTTTGGATAGCTACCGACCATACAGGACTCTTTCTTGTTGACCGCCAAGCGCATGAGGTGCGCCAGTTCTTGACTCAGAAAAACGACGGTACGTCTATCAGCGAAAACACCCTCCGCATTCTTTATCGCGACCAGCAGGGTCGTATTTGGATTGGTACCTATATGAATGGCGTCAATATGTTTAAGGAGGGACTCTCCAATTTCCGCCATCTTGATCTGGGAAATATCACCACCATCACTTCCGATAAATCCTTCTTCTGGCTGGGAACCAATGATGCGGGTATCATTCGCATGGATCGTAAAACTGGCGAACAGGTTGTTTTCGACCGCAACAACAGTGGCATTGCCACCAATACCATGGTCAGTTCGTTGGTTTCACGTGACGGTACCGTATGGTTTGGAACCTATGAAGGTGGACTGATACGTTTCCGTGGTGGTGCTATCACTAATTTCCGCTCATCGGGTAAACCGGGTGAATTGGCCAATAACAATATCTGGTCGATATGTGAAGACCGTCAGGGCAATATCTGGATTGGCACATTGGGTAACGGTATTCAGCGCTTAACCCGTGCAGGACGCTTTGACACACCTATCACCAGCCATAACTCTATCTTGGTATCAGACTATATCTCGACTGTCAATTTGACGAAGAAAAACTGGTTGATGGTATCCCATTCCAATTTCTATTCGATTGTGAATCCCGTTTCTGGCAAGATTATCAATCGCAATATTATTGACAATAAAGAGGGCATCGGTATTACCGAATCCTCAATATGTACTATGGAGGACAGTCGGGGACTTGCCTGGCAGGGCTCTTCATCGGGTGCAACCATCTGGGACACGAAGACCAATGCTGTCTATCTGATTGATATGCGTTCCGGACTCATTGGTTCTACCGTCAATGCCATGGTGGAAGACAACAACCACACGGTATGGTTGGTGACTGATCATGGCGTATCAAACGTCATCCCGCAGCAAAAAGACGGACGATGGAACTTTATCATCCGCACTTTCAATAGCAACGATGGTCTCCAGAACGGTCCGTTCAACCAGCGTGCCATCTGTAAGACTGCCGATGGACTTATCTTGGTGGGTGGTCAGGAAGGTCTTGATGTCATCAATCCGAAGCTGATGCGCGAAGAGAAGTATAAGGAATATCCCGTATTCAGCGGCCTGAAACTCTTTGAACAGGACGTAAAGGTTGGTGAAAAGATTGACGGTCGCATCATATTACGTAAGGCACTGAACATCTGTCGTGCCGTTCGCTTGAAATACAACGACCAGTTTACCATTCAGTTGGGAAGTTCCAATGGCGAAATCCATCACCGCTCGCGCTTCCTCTATCGCCTCGATGGTGTGAACAACGACTGGATTAGAACCGAAGAAGCCAACCCCAACATTACTTATATGAGTCTGCCTTCAGGATCTTATACCCTGCGCGTACGCATGCTCAACGACGATGGTACCATTGGTAGTGAAGAGGCAACACTCACCATTATTATACAGCCTCCGTTCTGGCGTTCATGGTGGATGATCATGATGCTGTTGCTGGTTGCCGCCTTTGGCATTTGGTGGTGGCGCAAGAATTATATGCGTCGTCAGGCTAAACGCCAAGCCGCCTTCGCATTGCGCCTTGAGATGGAGAAGCGCCAATGGATGGCAGAGATGAAAGCATCGATGGCAGCAGAACAGCCAGCAACAGGAGATGCTGTTGTTGAAGAACCTGTGCGCCACCTTATGATGCATACGGAATATGCCGACCTTGTAGCAGTGATTAAGAAGCAATGTGCTGAATATGTGAAAGGCAACAAGGGTGTAAAGATTAGCAATGTCATGCTTATCGACGAACTCTTTATGGAGTTTGACGTCGTTCTGATCAAGCGCATGCTCAACATCTTGTTTACCAATTCACAGAAATTTGCCGCCAAGAACTGCCACATTAGTGTTGGGCTCATTCGAAAGGACAATGGTAACGTACAGATTCAAGTGGCTGACAATGGTATCGGAGTGGCTGATGAGTATAAACCACATATGTTTGACCATACAGCAGGTGTTGACGAACTCGAACTCGCTCTTGTCAAAGACATCATAGTGGCACATGGTGGCACCATCGAAGTGAAGGACAACCCTGGTGGCGGAACCATCATGGTGATCGACTTGCCAGCAAAAGGCATGGTGGAAGAAGCTGAAATTATGGACGACGACCATGCTGACGATGAAATAAAATAATTGAAAAAAGTAGTATATAATAACCCTAAATGATCAAATGAATATTATTAAAACCCTCATGGTCGGTGCGTTCTCAATGACCGCATTGACAATGGCTGCAGCAGAAGTGCAGCAGAATGGCAACAAGGTAATGGTCAAACCCGATGGTGGTCAGGCCAAAGTTATCTGTCTTGAGGTGATGAACGACAACATCATCCGTGTGCGCGCCACATCCGAGAGTGCATTACCTGTCAAGAAACCCAGTCTGATGATTGTACCGCAGATAGCTCCTGCCAAAAAAAACTATACGATAAGTGAGGACGAGCAGTCTGTAATAGTCAAAGCGAAGAATGTGACTGCCGTAGTCAATAAGGCAACGGGTGCGATCGTATTTTTTGATGCCACAGGAAAACAACTGCTTAAAGAGGCTAAGGATGGCAAGAAATTCCAGAACTTCACAGTCCCTGAGCGCGAATACGGTGTGCGCAACATCGGTGGAGTGACCGAAGAGATGAAGCACGGACTGACTTGGCAGATGCTTTTCGACAGTCCTTCCGATGAAGCCTTCTATGGATTGGGACAGCATCAGTCTGAGGAATTTAATATGAAAGGCAAAAACGAAGACCTGTTCCAATATAACACCAAGGTCTCTATTCCTTTCGTACTCTCCAACAAGAACTATGGTATCCTGTGGGACAGCTACAGTTATTGCCGCTTTGGCAATCCCAACGACTATTTGCAGCTGAACCGCGCCTTCAAACTCTACGACCGTCGCGGTAAAGAAGGTCATCTGACTGGTACCTACGTCGATAAGAATGGTAAGAAACTGGTGCGCGATGAGGATAGCATCTATTATGAGTATGCTTGTCCTCCAACTTCAGAAATTGCCAACAAGACCGATAATGGTGGTCTGAAGAACCTCCCCAAGGGCTTCAATCTCCAAGGTGCCACTGTGACATACGAAGGATTTATCGAGCCTGAATGTTGTGGTCGTTGTGCCAAGGCTGGCAAGAATGAGAAGCAACTCTATCAGTTTATCCTCTACTATGCCGGTTATATCAAGGTGTATATCGATGGCAAGGAGGTGGTGCCTGAGCGTTGGCGTACCGCATGGAACCCCAACAGCTATAAGTTTAGCACCGAACTGACCAAGGGTAAGAAGGCACAGTTGCGCATTGAGTGGCAACCCGATGGTGGCGATTCCTATTGCGGACTGCGTGTCTCACAACCTCGCAATAAGACAGAGCGTGAGCAACTCAGCATCTGGAGCGAGATGGCGCGCGATATGGATTACTACTTCATTGCAGGTCAGAATTTCGATGATGTCATCAGCGGCTATCGCACTTTGACAGGAAAAGCATCGCTCTATCCGAAATGGGTGCTCGGCTTCTGGCAGAGCCGCGAACGCTATCAGAGCAGTCAGGACATCGAGGATAACCTCGCAGAGTTCCGTCGTCGCCACATTCCTATCGACAATATCGTGCAGGACTGGAACTACTGGAATCTGCCCGATTGGGGTGCTCACGACTTTGAAGCAAGCCGTTATCCCAACCCACAGGCTATGCTCGACTCTGTTCACGCTATGCACGGACGCTTCATGATTAGTGTATGGCCTAAGTTCTACGACACCACCGAACACTATAAGGAACTCGACGAGAAGGGATGGATGTATCGTCAGGCTGTCAAGGACGATATCCACGACTGGCTTGGCTTCCGTGGTTCGATGTATGATGCCTATGATGAAGGAGCTCGCAAACTGTTCTGGAAACAGATGGACGACCATCTCTATAGCAAGTTTAATAAGAATGGTGTGCCTGGCATCGATGCTTGGTGGATGGATGCCTCAGAGCCTAATGTGCGCGACTGCACTCCGATGTGGTATCGCAAAGCACTTTGCGGACCTACTGCCCTCGGCACTTCTACCGAATATTTCAATGCCTATTCTACCGTCAATGCCGATGCTATCTACAACGGACAGCGTTCGGTATGGAAGGGTAAAGCCAACGAACCTCGTGTGTTCCTGCTCACCCGTAGCGGTTTCGCTGGTGAACAGCGCTATTCTACAGCCACTTGGAGTGGTGATATCGGCACCCGTTGGGAGGATATGCGCGCTCAGATGACAGCCGGACTCAACTATTCTATGTCGGGTGTGCCTTTCTGGGGAATGGACCAAGGTGGCTTCTGTGTAGAAAACCGCTATGTTGCGGCTCAGAAACTCTTCAACGAAACAGGTGAAGAGAACGAAGATTTGAAGGAATGGCGTGAACTCCAGGCTCGCTGGAATCAGTTTGGAGCCTTCATCCCCTTGTTCCGTTCGCATGGTCAGTGGCCTACTCGCGAAATCTGGAACATCGCTCCCGACAATCATCCTGCCTATAAGTCGTTTGTTTATTACGACCAGTTGCGCTATCGCTTGATGCCTTATATGTACAGCATGGCTGCATGGGCTCACTTCAAAGACTATACGCTGATGCGTGCACTCGTTATGGATTTCAATGGCGATAAGGAAGTGGAGAATATCGGCAACCAGTGGATGTTTGGTCCTGCGCTCATGGCTTGTCCTGTTGGCTACTACAAGGCTCGCAACCGTAGCGTATATTTCCCCAAACAGTGTGGTTGGTATGATTTCTATACTGGCGAACACTATGATGGTGGTCAGCATTTGGTAGTTGATGCACCCTACGAGAAGATTCCTGTTTTCGTACGTGAAGGTGCCATCATTCCATTTGGTCCTGCCATGGAGTGGTGCGACGAGAAACCTGCCGAACTCATCAATCTCTATGTCTATGAGGGTCAGGACGGATCGTTCCAACTCTACGAAGACGAGGGAACCAACTACAACTACGAGAAGGGTAAGTATGCCACCATCGAGATTGCCTATAACGATGCCGACAAAACTGTCAGCTTCGGCAAGCGCAATGGTGCTTTCAAGGGTATGCTGAAAAACCGTCGTTTCAATGTAGTACTCGTGAAGAAAGACCAGCCCCGCGACCTCAACCTCGACAATCCTGAGGGTAAAATGGTGCAGTACAGCGGTAAGGCTGTTAGCGTGAAACTCTGATTTTAAAGATATTGCAATAGGAGGGGTGTGCCATACGGCACACCCTTCTTGTCTTATATAATACCCAATGACTACCCATTGACCACCTGCATAACCATCGTACTGACATCGCCCTTCTTCTATATACAAGTTGCCTAAATGTTCCATTTACCATGTACAAGATATTGCCCGTTATTTTGCCAAGGCATTTCCAATGTTTTGCAAAAGTATTACCCCATGTTTTGCAAAAGTATTACCCCATGTTTTGCAAAAGTATTACCCCATGTTTTGCAAAAGTATTACCCCATGTTTTGCAAAAGTATTACCCCATGTTTTGCAAAAGTATTGTCTAACGTTTGAAAAAGATCTTTTCAACGATTGATAAAGATGTTATCCAACGTTTGATAAAGATGTTATCCAATATTTGATAAAAGTATTATCCAATATTTGATAAAAGTATTATCCAATATTTGATAAGGGTATTATCCAACGTTGGATAAAAAGATTATCAAGGTTTGGAAAAACGTTGATAAACGATAGCTTTTTATAAGGGAAATAGGATCACGCTTTACTTTTGTCCTTTCATGGCGTTAGTTAATTGTTTATGTTTTGTATCCTCAGGGCGTTGCAGGGGTGGTCGAATGGTGGTCGAAAATCTAAAAAACAGAAGGTTCGACCACCCGTTATGGTGTTGTGCTGTAGTCACTTATCTGATTCTGGTGGTCGAGTGGTCGATTTTTACGACGTCGCGTGTGCGTGCGCATATACGCGTACATAATATAAAGGAAGTTCGCCGATGCTCATTGATCTGTTTTTGTTAGATTTCTCCTTTGGTGCGCTACATCCTTGATTCGTCTCAATATCATTCAACAGCCCCGTATGGTTAAGCGCAGATTCAAATTAAAATGATGCTTAATACGACGATAAACAGAAGTTGTTTTCTGGTAATGAAAGTTCTCATTTCCATCCATCTTCATAAATTTGCTGGAAAAATCATAGCAGTTGCCGTTGGGTGGAGGTAAAAAAATGACAGAAAGCCTTTGTCTTCTTGCTGAAAATCGCTAACTTTGCCCAACGATTTACCAATACTAATATCTTATGCATAGATTCTTTACTCTGGCATGTGCCATTGGCTGTATGTTGACCGCACAGGCACGCGATCGCCAGAACTTTGACAACGGATGGCGATTTGTGCTGGCAGACTCGGCACAAATGTCAAAAACCGATTATCATGATACGCATTGGCGTGCACTAAACCTGCCCCACGATTGGGCTGTGGAGGGTGATTTCCTCTGTTCTAACCCATCAGGAGCGGGTGGGGGAGCACTTCCTGGTGGCATTGGATGGTATCGCAAGACTTTCAATCTGCAGAAAAAACAGGGAGAACGCTACTTCATTGAGTTCGACGGAGTGTATATGAATGCCCGTGTCTATATCAACGGTAAGGAAGTGGGCTACCGCCCTTACGGTTATAGCTCGTTTGAATACGACATCACACCTTATCTCACAGCCGGTCGCAACGTGGTGGCTGTGCGTGTGGATAATAGCGATCAGCCTAATTCCAGATGGTATAGCGGATGCGGTATCTACCGCCATGTGTGGTTTACCAAAACCGCCGATGTGCATGTGAAACACTGGGGGGTGCATGTCGTTGCCAATCCCGACGGACGTATCTCCGTGACTGCCGATGTGGAAAGTCAGGGCAAAGCCTATAAGGTGCGCAACCAAGTGTTTGATGCCCAAGGACGAGAGGTAGGTTTGAAAGTGCGCCGTCCCCATCTGTGGTCGGTCGATGACCCCTATATCTATAAGGTACGCACGCAAGTGCTGGTAGGTGGAAAAGTGGTCGATGAGGTGTGGACCAACACCGGATTCCGCTCGTTCCGCTTCGATGCCAAGACAGGTTTCTGGCTCAATGGCAAGAACATGAAGCTCAACGGGGTTTGCGAACACCACGATTTCGGTTGTTTGGGTGCTGTGGTCAACGAAGATGCCATGCACCGCAAACTCGTGCGACTGAAGGAAATGGGTGTGAATGCCATCCGATCTTCACACAATCCGCCTGCTCCCGAACTCCTCAACATGTGCGACACCATGGGACTTATCGTCATGGACGAGTCGTTTGATATGTGGCGCCGCCGTAAGACTCAAAACGACTATGCACGCTTCTTCGACGAATGGCATGAGCGCGACCTTGCCGACTTGATACTGCGTGACCGCAATCATCCCTCCATACTGATGTGGAGCATCGGCAATGAGGTGCTCGAACAGTGGTCGTCTGCCGATGCTGATACGTTGACTCTTGAGCAAGCCAACCTCATACTCAATGCCGGACACGATGCTTCGACCCTTGCCAAGGATGGCGAAACCAGCGTCAATACATTGTTGGCAGACCATTTGGCTGACATTGTGCGCCGCTACGACACGACACGTCCTATCACCGCAGGATGTAACGAACCATCACCCGACAACCACTTGTTCAAGGGTAAGGCGCTCGATATTGTAGGCTTCAACTATCATCATCAGGGGATTAAGGATGTACCCAAGAATTTCCCCGGTCGTCCGTTTATCATGACCGAAAGCGTTTCAGCCCTGCAGACAACGGGTTTTTACACCATGCCCAGCGACTCTGTCATCAAAGCACCTAAGGAATGGTGGTTGCCCTATACCGATCCTTCGTTCAAATGCTCGTCTTACGATAACATGCATGCCTCATGGAGCAGTACTCACGAGGAAACATGGGATGTGGTGAAGCATACTCCCTATGTCGGTGGACAGTTTATATGGACCGGTTTCGACTATATCGGCGAACCCACACCTTATTCTTATCCTGCTCGCAGCAGTTATTTCGGCATCATCGACTTGGCTGGTCAGCCTAAAGATGTCTATTATATGTATCAGAGCGAATGGACCAATCGCCCCGTTCTGCATCTCTTCCCCCATTGGAACTGGCTCGATGGCGAACAAATCGATATGTGGTGCTACTACAACCAAGCCGACGAAGTGGAACTCTACATCAACGGCAAGAGTCAGGGCGTGCGCCGCAAGGCAGATAGCCACCAGTATCATGTGATGTGGCGCGTAACCTTTGAACCCGGAGAGGTGAAGGTCGTGGCACGCAAAGACGGTAAAGAGGTGCGCCAGCAGACTATCCATACTGCCGGACAGCCCCATCATTTGCAACTCAGCATCGATTATCAAGGTAAAAACACCACCTTCGTCAAGGTGGAAGTGGTTGATGAGAACGGCAACCGATGCCCTTGGGCAGAGAACCAAGTGTTTTTCGATACCGATGCCACCATCATCGGTGTGGATAACGGAAACCAGACATCACTCGAACGCTTCAAGGACAATAAGCGCAAAGCATTCTTCGGCAGATGCTTCGTCGTACTCGACGGACATGGCACGCTGAAAGCTAAATCATACGGACTACCAACAGCAACTATCAAATTATGATGAAGAAAATCTTATTATCAGCAGCGCTCCTGCCCATGGCAGCCGTTGCACAGATACAGACATCGGCAGGTGTACAGTATCTGCAATGCCAGGCAAAAGATATGTCGGGCGAGTTCTCTGACTTTTCCAATACCTATTTCCTGGCTGACAGTCTGGCTGGCTTCGACCTCAACAAGGGTGAAGGACTGCTCAACTGGAAACGCTACCGTCTCGTACCGCGACAGGCTTTCAACCTCAATGGCTATTGGCCTGTGCGCATGAAGATGCTCGATTTCCCCGACACACAGTATGACAACGACCCCAACCTGCGCATCAAAGTGCAGAAAATAGACAACCGCACGCTTCGTGTCACCATCTTCACTTCACCCATCGAACCGAAGATGGACGATGCCAACGACCCCATGTTCTCACCGGAGTTTATTGCACAGCAAACTGGCGAACAGGCTAAAAACGGTCGTGGACGCTGGAACGTGAAAGCTACCGACCAAGCTATTGTCTATAAAAACAATAACGGATCACTCGAAATACAGAAGTATCCGTTCCGTATCGTGCTGCGCGACGGACAGGGCAAACTGCTCACACAGACCCGTCACATCATCGATAACGACAGTACACAGGTGAAACTCCTGCCCTTCAACTTTATCAAACGCGGTTCAGACAATTCGCGCAGCATCAATCCCGTACTGATGCTCTCACCCAACGAGCGCATCTACGGTTGCGGCGAAAGTTTTACATCGCTCAACAAAGTAGGACAGAAAGTGCAAATCTCGGTAGTCGATCCACAAGGACCAGAGACTGATGGCATGTATAAACCCGTGCCTTTCTATTTCTCTAATCGGGGATATGGTATCTTCATGCACACCTCGGCACCTACAACAGCTGATTTCGGCGCCTCTTATATCGGTGCACAGCGCCTCTTTATGGGCGACGAAACGATGGACTTCTTCATCTTCTTCGGTGAACCGAAAGACGTGCTCAATGCTTATACCGACGTCACTGGTAAGTCACCTATGCTTCCCCTCTGGACTTTCGGCACATGGATGAGCCGCATCACCTATTTCTCTCAGGAGGAAGGACTCGGCATTGCCCGTAAACTCCGTGCCAACAAGATACCATCAGATGTTATCCATTTCGATACAGGATGGTTTGGCGTAGATTGGCAGTGCGACTATGAGTTTGCCAAAGATCGTTTCAAAGATCCAGTAGCCATGCTCAAGTCGATGAAGAAAGACGGTTTCCATACCTGTCTTTGGCAGTTGCCCTACTTCACACCGAAGAACCGCTACTTCCGTGAACTCGTTGATGGCGGCATGGCTGTACACAACGGCAACGGAACATTGAGCTATGAAGATGCGGTGCTCGACCTCAGCAATCCCAAGACCGTAGCATGGTATCAAGGCAAAATCGCTAACCTCATCAAACAAGGAGTCAGTGCTATCAAGTGTGACTTCGGTGAGGCAGCACCATACGATGGCATCTATGCCAGCGGTAAAACAGGATTCTATGAGCACAACCTCTATCCCCTGCGCTACAACAAAGCACTCTGGCAGGCTGTGCGCGACAATACTCCCGACCATGAAGGTGTCATCTGGGCTCGCAGCGCATGGGCTGGAAGCCAGCGCTATCCGCTCCATTGGGGTGGCGATGCTGCTACCAACGAGATTGGTAGCGTAGGTATGTTGGGCGATCTCCGTGGCGGTTTGTCATTCGGACTCAGCGGATTCTCCTTCTGGAGCCATGACATGGGTGGCTTTGTCACCAAGAGTCCCGACGATCTCTACCGTCGTTGGCTGCCATTCGGATTCCTTTCAAGCCATACACGTGCCCATGGAGCACCTCCTACCGAACCTTGGCTCATCAGCGAAAGCTTTACCAAAGCATTCCGTCAGTCGGCAGAAATGAAATACAAACTCATGCCTTATGTCTATGCACAGGCAAAGGATTGCTCTGAGCGCGGACTGCCTATGGTACGTGCACTGCTCGTGGAATTCCCCGATGATCCAGGTGCATGGTTTGTGGAAGACGAGTATATGTTTGGTTCGCAGATTCTTGTTGCTCCAATGCTCGAAACTGGAAAAAGCCGCACCGTATATCTGCCCCGTGGAAAGTGGATTGATTATCAGACAGGAAAAGTCTATGAGGGGGGCTATCAGACTATCCCAACTGCTGAGATTCCCTGCGTCATCCTCGTCAAGGATGGATCACTCATTCCCCATGTACCTGTCGCACAAAACACAGGCGATATCAAATGGGACAAGGTCGAGCTGAAAGCCTATAAGGCCGATGCTACTAAATGTACAGGACTCCTGTTCCGCCCTGGCGATAAGGAACTGCAACATATCGAGAAATAACTATTCATGAGCCGGGGGATGAACATCAACAATGTTTCATTACCCGGTATTTTTTATAACTACAATTCCTCTTTGGTATATACGATAACGCTTTATTATCAATTATAGGTACATGCTATGAAAACAATATGGGTGGCACTTGCAGCCATGACCATGGCGGCACCGATGCACGCACAACTGGTCATCAATGAAGTCATGCAGTCTAATATCGACTGTATCATGGACGACATGAACGAATTTCCTGATTCGTGGGTGGAATTATACAACAATGGCGAAAGTAGCGAACAGCTTTCTAACTACAGTATCGGACTTACCACTGATGCTCAAAAGGCATGGGCTTTGCCGGCATCACTTATCAACAAAGGATATCGCGTACTCATCTATTGCGACAAGGCGGCATCGGGTATGCATACTGATTTCCGCCTTGAGTCGGGAAAGAACGGCGAAATCTATCTGTTCAAAAACAATAAAGTGGTCGATAAACTGACCAAAATGAAAAAACAGCCTGCGCCTAATATTGCCTATGGACGCAAAACAGACGGTAGCGACACATGGGGATATATGGCTATACCAACACCAGGCGGCACCAACTGCGGATCTACCTGCAAGGATCTCTTGGGCGATGTGGTATTCAGCGAACCTGGACGGGTCTTGGAAAATGCGCAGACTCTCAAACTCACCCTGTCACTTCCTGACGGAGCGCCTGCAGAAACTGTCATCCGATATACTACAGATGGTAGCGAACCAATAGCATCAAGTTTGCAATATACCGCTCCAATCACCATCAGCGCCTCACAGGTGGTGCGCGCAAAACCATTCTGTACGGGGTATCTGTCACCTCGGTCAGTCACCCAGTCGTATATCTTCCACGGACGACAGATGACGCTTCCCGTTATTTCCATCGTTACTAAGAATGTGTATTTCTATGATAACAAACAAGGAATACTGGTGAAAGGCAACTATAACAGCAGTCAGGAAAACTATAAATACGACTGGCGACGCCCCATCAACTTGGAACTTTTTACTGCCGCAGGTAGTAAAAGTGAGCTCAACCAACTCTGCGAAACACGTGTCATGGGAGGCGCTTCACGTGATAATATGATGAAGTCGATGGCTATTTATGCCAACAAGCGATTTGGTACGAAGCGCCTTCAATATGAATTTTTCCCTGACCAGCGACCGGGTATCACCGATTATAAGTCACTCGCACTGCGCAATGCCGGCAACGACTTCGACTATCTCTACATGCGCGATGCTGTCATCCAACGGTCTATGGCTGCCTATGTCGATCTTGATTGGCAGGCATGGCGTCCTGCCATTGTCTATATCAACGGAAAGTACAACGGTATGCTCAACATCCGTGAACGAAGCAACGAAGATAATATCTATACCAACTATGAGGGATTGGAGGATATTGATATGATAGAAAACGGATGGGAACTGAAAGCAGGCGATTGGGAACATTTCAACCGCTTCAAGGCGTTCTATCAAGAACATGGACATACCCTGGCAGAATATGAAACATGGATGGATTGCAAGGAGTATATCAACCTGATGATCATGAATCTTTTCTACAATAATCAGGACTTTCCCGGCAATAACATCGTATGCTGGAGACCACGCACAGAAACTGGCAGATGGCGATGGGTGGCTAAAGATACGGACTTCGGACTTGGGCTTTATGGTTCGGCAGCTACCTATAAAACCTTTGAATGGTTCTACAACCCCAATTATGACAAAGACCACGCATGGGCAAATACATCTGAGGCTACAAGATTGTTTCGCCGATTAATGGAAGATGCCGATTTTCAACGGGAATTCATAGACCGTGCTGCCATCTATCTGGGTGACTTCTTGTCGGAAAAGAATATACGGCTGCTATGGGATGATATGTATAATCAGATCAAAACGGAATATCCTCACCATCGCAAGCTTGTCAACGAGTGGTGGCCAAATTATACCAACGAATTGAATACAGCACATAAATGGCTTAACGAACGTATTCCGAGTTTCTATCAGCAGATTTCCGACTTCTATAAAGTGGGAAATCCTGTTCCACTCACCATCAATGCCACGATGGCTGAAAGCGACAGAAACGCCATGACGATCACATTCAATGGCGTGCGCTTGACAGAAGCATGCTTTGACGGAAAATTCTTCAAGAATAGATCCATGCAGATCAATGGGGTGCTCTCCGACGGACGGGAGGTGAAAGCATGGAATATCGTACAGCATCAAGGTATTGCCACTACTACTATACAGCAGTCGGGAGCTACCCTTACTATGGCGCTACCCGATTGCGACAAGGTGGAGATTACCGCTGTAATAGGTGAACCTACTGCCATCACGCAACCTGATACCAAAACATGGCACTGGTCGTTTGCTGCTGGAACACTACAGGTTGACCAGGTGGAGAAGGGTACCAAGGTGTGTGTATATGACCTATTAGGCAGAATACTCCATCGGACTACAGCAACTGGTGCACCGCTTTCCTTCGCAGTTTCTGCCAAGACCTGCATCCTGAAAGTTGGCGATGAGGCTGCAAAAGTAACTGATTCCACTCGACGATAAATCGAAAGGAGTGTTGAAGAATAGTATGATCTGAACATCGCTAAACGCAAAATAGAATACTTATGGACATACAACCAATTGCTTATTTTCGATCACCATTCACCTCGAAATTCGGATTGCCACGACAGAGTGGTATCGTAGAAACGTTGCATGGACGCATAGAACTCACTCGCGATTATGCCACACCAGAGGCACTGCGGGGATTGGAAGAGTATGATTTCCTCTGGCTGATATGGGGATTCTCTGAAAATGTCGATGCACGTAAGCATCCTACCGTGCGACCACCATTGTTGGGAGGAAACGAGCGGGTCGGGGTTTGGGCAACGCGTTCGCCATTCCGACCCAATAATCTCGGACTCTCATCGGTGCGTATTGTGGCGGTGCGTCCCGAAGATGGAGTAGTGGAAGTGGCAGGGGCTGACCTCATGGATGGCACACCTATCTACGATATCAAACCTTATTTGGCTTATGTGGATAGTCATCCTGGTGCACGGGGCGGTTTTACCGATCGCAAACAGTGGCAGCGGTTGGAGGTGGTTATACCTGACGAACTGACGAAGACCCTCTCACCACAGATCGTGCAGACACTGACCGATGCACTTGCGCTTGATCCTCGTCCTCATTATCATGATGATCCCGACCGGCAGTATGTGATGCCTTTCGATGGCTATGAAGTGGTATTCTGTGTGGACGGCAACATGTTGTATGTCAAGAAAATTATCCCTTGTATCGCTGTACCAGAAAAAAAGTAACCCATTATTTGTAGATGACGGAAATTTTTAATATATTTGTGTCCGAAAAATGGTTGACATGATGGAAATGGTATTGATACTTATCTTGGCTATGGGCTGTCTGGTGGCTTTCTGTTGGGCTTGGCAGATGCGGAAAAGAATGCGTGTGTTGGAACGTGATATAATGATGCATCGCATCTTTCTGAAGAATGTTATTCAAGAGTCAGAACTTCCCCTTCGGCAAGTTTCTCGCATGGCTAAGATGCTTTCAAAGGATGATTTATACCTTTCCAAGAATGAAAAACACAATATGGCAGAACAGTTGAATGGCTATGCTTATTTCATCGATACATTGTTGAATGAACTTATGCTCTTCACTAATCCTTCCGATGAGGTGGCACACGTGAGACGGGAACAGTTCAGTCCTAACGAACTTTGTCGACGTTGTCTGGAAATCAATATCTTCAACATTTATCATCGACAGGCTGTCAAGTTGAATTTTCATCGTACCATGAGCGATGAGTTCTTTATAGAAAGTGATCGCCATGTCATAGAGATTATCCTCAATAAGTTGATTCAGAATGCCTGTCGCTTTACCGAAAAAGGGGAAGTGGTCGTGGGGTGTAACACTACAGAGAATGAGGGCATGCTGACACTCGATGTCAGTGATACTGGTGCAGGAATTCCCAAAGATCGTCTGAGTCGCCTGTTTAGTTGGTTTGAACAGCCCGACGATATGCGCGATGAGGCTGAACTTGATTTGAGCATTTGCCAGCGGTTGGCACAAAAAATTGGAGGTGTGCTTTTTATCGACGAACTCTATGCACGTCAGGGAACTCGTGTGGTGCTGGTATTGCCCATCAAGTAGGCTGTAATACAGAAACAAAATTATAGTTTTTCTTTCCGTCACGAAGGGATGGTGTGTCACATCCTGTCGGACTTACAGATCGCTTCTGTCCAAATGGTCGCGCCACAGATATTTGCGTGTTTCGTGTACGATGATGCCGTTCAGCGCCAAGAGCGATAGCAGGTTGGGAATTGCCATGAGTGCATTCATACAATCGGCCATGTTCCATACCACACCCAACTGCATCACGCTGCCTATAAATACGGCAACGATAAAAATCATCCGATAGACAAGCATCCATCGACGACCTTTCAGATATTCTACTGCGCGTTCACCATAATAGCACCAACCTAAGATGGTGGAAAATGCAAAGGTCAACAGACCGAAAGTCAGTAAAGGTGTACCAATGATGGGAATTTTAGAAAATGCCATCTTGGTCAGTACCGCACCATTGTCGAAAGTAATGTCGGGGTATGCCAATACACTGCTTACAATAACAATTCCCGTCATGGCACAGATGACTACCGTGTCCCAAAATGTACCAGTGCTGGACACCAAGGCTTGGCGTACTGGGTTGCGTGTCTGTGCGGCAGCAGCTACGATGGGAGCAGAACCGAGTCCTGATTCGTTGCTGAAAAGACCGCGTGCTATGCCATAACGTGCTGCCATCATCACTGTAGTACCTACAAAACCTCCTCCTGCTGCCTGCGGACTGAAAGCCGAGGTGACGATGAGCTTGATGGCAGGCCATGCATAATCGATGTTTACTCCTATTATATAGATGCAACCTAAAATGTAAAAGAGTGCCATGAGGGGTACCAGGGTTGCGCAGACACGTGCAATACTCTTCACACCACCTAAAATAACAGCACCAGTGAGTAGGCAGATGACTGTTCCTGTGATATAGGGTGAGATGTCATAGGTTTCGTAAGCGAGTGTGGCAATGGCATTGGCTTGCACCGTATTGCCGATGCCAAACGAGGCGAGGGCAGTGAAAATGGCAAAGAGAATTGCTGCCCAACGCCATCCCAATCCTTTCTCCAGCGCAAACATAGGTCCTCCAATCACTTTGCCATCAGGTTTCTTCTCGCGATATTTGATAGCCAGTAGGCCCTCTGCATATTTGGTGGCAATGCCAAATACACCAGTCAGCCAACACCACAATACTGCACCAGGACCGCCTAAGGCAATGGCGGTGGCTACACCGATGATGTTTCCGGTGCCGATAGTAGCAGCTAGAGCGGTTGCCAATGATGAGAATTGCGAAACGTCACCGGTTGCATCGGGATCACGTTGTACAGATAGCCGAATGGCTTTGAGTATATGTCTCTGTGGAAAATGCAATCGGATAGTAAGAAAAAGATGGGTTCCCAAGAGCAGGATAATCATGGGCCAGCCCCACAACAGGGAGCTCGTTACGGAGAAAAATTCGTTGATGGTGTTCATGTTGTTGCTGCTTTTGCGTGCAAAGTTAGTTAAAAATGCTCAAAATGTAGTCGATTCTTCGTTTTTTTTGAATTTTGGTTAAACTTTTTATCGTTTGATGCGTCATATTGATAACAAACGTGATTTGGCTCATTGAAAATACAGACGAGACATGAAATGACGAAACATTTGACCTATGTGGTAGAAAGAAAATCAGGACAATGATGGCTGCTCCGATAGTTGGAGTAGCCATCTTTCGCTTTTTATCCGTGTTTATGCTCATCGATATCCATTCTTGAGTACTGTTTGATATATGGTTAATTGCTGTTAAAATCTGCAGTTCTATCTATTTCGATAGATAACATAATTATATAGATAAGTTGAAAAATATTTGGTAGTGTGAGGTTTTCTTCTTATCTTTGCTCCCTGAAATATGATGAAAGTTCAGGATATGAAGAGATTGATACATACGACAGCCCTCATGGCAGTGGGAATTACCACTTGTTTGGGCTTTGTCTCTTGCTTTAAGGATGAGCCGCTCAATGCAGAATGTGATATTGAGCAGGCTTACATACACGCAGGCGACAAATTGAATAGTTGGTTCCTTTTCGATTCCGACACACTTCAATATGTGCAATCTGACCAGAACAAGATAGAGTTTACCATGAGTGCTATGGCTGATCTTACACAGATTGCTCCACTTTTCAGACTCACTCCTGGGGCTACTATATCACCTGCCAACGGCAGTGTACACGATTTTTCTAAAGGTTCGGTGAAATATACGGTCACTTCGGAAGATGGACAATGGTCACGTATCTATTTTGTCAGCATCAGAAAAATGCTCTATTTCGGTAGTGAACACGAGTTTAATTTTGAAAACTGTTATGAGGACAAAGGGTACTACCATTGGCAAGAACCATGGAAAGATGCTAATGGTAATACGACCAAAGAGGCTATCTGGGCAACAGGAAATCCGGGTTACAAGATTAGCAATAGCTCTACTGCAGCAGAGCATTATCCCACAGCACCTATTGACGAAGGATATGAAGGAAAAGGGGTAAAGCTATCCACTTGCCGAACAAGTGGACTTGCAGACATGGTGCAGAAGCCTATTGCGGCTGGCAACCTCTTTATTGGGCAGTTTGATCCGTCTAATGCATTGCAGGATGCTATGTCTGCCACTAAGTTTGGACGCCCATTCAGTTTCAATACCCAACCCAAGACATTCACAGGATACTATAAGTATAAGGCTGGGGAGAAATTTACCGACCAGTATATGCATGTACTGGAGCAAAAAGACTACGGCACTATCTATGCCGTGTTCTATGATAACCATAATGCAAAGGGCGAAGCGGTGGTGCTCTATGGCAACAACGTACAGACAAGTGAACAGGTTGTGGCACTTGCCCGACTTGATAATATCGACAATACTCCTGAATGGACTCCATTCACTCTCAATTTCATCTACCGTAAAGCTGTAGATATGCAGAAGCTGAAGGCTGGCGGTTACAGTCTCGCTATCGTTTGTTCGTCAAGTACCAACGGTGCTGAGTTTATGGGTGCCGTGGGTAGTACGCTTTGGGTGGATAAGTTTAAGATTACATGTGAATAAGGATGAAATGCCAAGCGATATAGATATTCGGTTATGACAATGAAGAAAATCATAATATGCTCCCTGCTGATGATGTGCACGTTGTGGGCATGGGCAGGAGACGATAATCAAGAACATTGGAGTGCATGGAACAAATATCTGCACAACTATAAATACTATGTACACGTGGGGTATAATATCGGTGGAACAGCACCTATTGGTATGCCTGCCTCTATCCGCACACTACATAGTTATACGCTGCAACCTAACTTCACCCTTGGAGTAGATGCCCACCATGTTATCTCAGGCAAATGGGGATTCTTGGGCGGTTTGCATTTTGAAAACAAAGGTATGAGAACCGATGCGGGTGTGAAGGGCTACCACATGAAGATTGTGCGTGGTGGCGAACAGTTGGAAGGTGTATTCACAGGAAGTGTGGTGACTAAGGTTGACATGAGTCTCATCACCGTTCCCTTGCAAGCCACTTATGATTTGACCCCACAGGTGCGTCTGAAACTTGGTCCATATGTGAGTTATGCCACAGCCAAGAAATTTGAAGGATGGGCATACGATGGATACCTCCGACGTCAGGAGGAAGGACATGAAAAGGGTGATCCTACCGGACAGAAAGTGATACTGGGACATAATGATGGTGAGCGTGGCAACTACGATTTCTCCAGCGATATGCGCTCTTGGCAGTTTGGTATCGACCTCGGTGCCGACTGGTATATCACTAAGCGTTGGGGTGTCAAGGCTGATTTATCATGGGGATTGACGGGTATCTTCAAGAAAGATTTCGATACCATCGAGCAGACCATGTTTCCCATTTATGGTACGATTGGTGTGATTTATCAACTGAAATAAAAAATAGGTATCAATTATTATTAACTAAAAAAGAAAGGAAAAAAAATGAAATTGAACAAGATTTTCTATCTGATGGCCATGGTATGTACACTTGGCTTTACTGCATGTGGTGACGATGACGATGCACCCAAAGACGATCCAATCCAGTCGCCTATCGTAGGAACATGGAATGTTTGGTCACAAGGAAATGATTACGATGGTTATACCGGTTCTGTACAGCTCAACTGGGAAGTAGAAGAAGGAACAAGTATTAGTCTTGACCTTCTTGGAACTGGTACACCTACTGAAATTCCTATCAAGGAAACCGTTGTTCCTTTGGCAAATAGCTTGGGTAACAAGTTTCTGCCTAAAGTGCTGAAGAGCGTTACTTTCACTCCTGATGGCAAGATCAATGCTGTGGTTTCTGACTATGATGATGACGATATCGCTCCAGAGTGGGAGACTGTTAAGGGCTATGCTACCTATAAGGTTATTAGCGACAATCTCATCAGCGTTTCTATCGACGCAGAAAAGGCTACTGAAGATATTGATGATCCAGCAGAAAAGGCACAGATCAAGACTATCCTTAAATCGTATGGTACTATTCCCGTCAATGTTCGTTGGAATGGCGAAAAGCCTTTCTTCTTTGTTGACAAGGCATACGTACAGCCTATGATTGCTGCTTTGGTTGCCTTCATCGACAAGGTGCCTACAAACGCCATGGATCCAGATGATTTCCAAACTTTCACTATGGTTAAGGGTGTTGTGAAGCAGCTGTCTGGTATCATGGACAAAACTTCAAAGTTTGAAGCAGGTATCGAACTGACCAAATAATACTTGGTCGTTTGACTATAAACATAAATCCCTGGCATACAATCTGTGCCGGGGATTATTGTTTTTTCATAATTTTTCAGTATCTTTGCATCCAAAGACGCTAAGGTACTCACGCTCGGAAGTAAAAAAGAAAAAGTGATTTTTCTTTTGTACTTCGCTCGCTTAATCGTACCTTTGCAACCAATAAGCTCTACTGATATTTGGTAAAATCATACTAACGATGACACGAGAAGAAATAGTCTTTGACTATCTGCAACAGCACGACATTCCCTACACGTGCTATCACCATCCCGAAGGCAAAACCATTGAGGAGGCTAAACGATGGTGGAAAGACGATGGCAGTATCCATTGCAAAAACTTGTTTTTCCGCAACCACAAAGGAAATCGGCATTATCTGGTATGCTTCCATTGTGACCATGACCTCGATATCCACGATTTGGAACACCGTCTCAAAGCAACGCTTGTATCCCAGGGATTACCTTCTTGTGGTAAACTATCGTTTGCGTCGCCCGAACGCATGATGCGCTATTTGGGACTTGAACCGGGAAGTGTGTCGCCTTTCGGACTCATCAACGATACGGAGCATCATGTGCATCTTTTTCTTGATTGTCATCTGAAAGAGGCTGAGATGCTGTCGTTCCATCCGAATGATTGTAGGGGAACGGTAGTTCTTCGTCGTGATGACTTTGAGCGCTATCTCGACACTCTCGGTAATACCTATGAGTATTTGACCTTGTATTGATGATGGTGACTCTATTCTTCTACATCTTCGTTAACGTCTGTTTCTACATCACGTTTAATGGTAACGTTTCCTGTTGAAGAGAGAATAACGCGTACTGGAATATATTCATCGGTCTGTGGGTGACTGATACTACCGGCAAACTCCAAGTCGCTGCCGTTCACCTTGTCATATACCAGTCCGTCAAGAATACCAGTATGGCGGTAGTCGTTGTCAAGACAAGCATCGAAGTTGGCTTTGGTAAATGAGCGTGTAAAGAACACCTCTCCGTCAGCTCTTGTTACAGTAACTACCACTTCGTTATCCACGAATTTCTGTCCTAATTCGTCTGTCACCATAGGCAGTGAGTCACATGGTTGGCGGTGTATCTCCACCTTATAGCTATTGCCTATCCACTGTATCTGGTGACTCTTATTGTAGTCAGCCTGTCGGATAGGTGCCTCTATTTTGGGGCGTTCCACTTTTTCGGTAATAATGTCGTCACTTTGTCTCTTATTGCCACAAGCGGTCATGAGCACAGCCATGCCCATCACGGCGAGTTGTAATGTCATTCGTTTCATATTTTCAATCTTTACGTTTCGATTTACAAAGGTAGTGCAAACCGAGCGAAATACAAAGAAAAAAGTCCTTTTTTCTTTTATTTCCGAGGTGCCGCCTATCTTGGATTCTCAAAATCAAAGGTACGATTAAGTGAAGAAAATGCCAAATATATTTGAGTGTTTTTGAACGTGAGTACCTAAAATCTGGTAGGATTACCGTCAATACGTTTTCTACGGCTGTAAGACTAATTATAAGTACTTTGTAAAATAAATAGTTATATCTCTGTTATATTGTCAATAACATAGACGGAAATTTGGAATGATGATTATTTTTTATTATCTTTACACCCAAGTTTGATAGACCAATGCAGAAAATAAATAGACTGAAAGAAATCCTGAATGAGAGAAGTCTGACAAATTCGTGGCTTGCCCAGCAATTGGGTGTAAATCCGCTAACGGTCTCGAAATGGTGCACAAATTCTTCTCAGCGGATGTTACAATAGTGTTGCGGAATTAAGGTAAATGAGACAAGAAATGTAAGCAACAAGAAATATCATTGTACTCTTTTGGGTGCAATATAAGATATGTTTATTATATTTGCAGACTATAATAATCAATAACTGATGTGTAACCAACATGAAGATTATGAATGTTAAACAATTATTCCTGTTGTCAACTTTATGTTTGACAATGGGTACCACACAGGCTCCTGCGCAAGGATTTCTGAATAAGTTGAAGAATAAAGGCGCAAAACTTGTAAAACAGGCTATGCCAGACGCAGTGAAAGACGTAGTAAACACGGTGGAGAAAACTGAAGGTGAAGCTTCGAAAACCCGAAACCGTGTGGAAAGCAAGGTGCGCAACAGAACAAGAATGCAAGGCAACAGCACGATGGCTGGCGGCGGCGTGACGCTGAGTCCTAAAAAGAAGGAAATAACCATAAAACTCTGCCGTGGTCTTGGCCCATCGACATGGTACGGACGCAAAAACGCGCGTTCACCGCAGCCTCCTGTCTGCTCCAAGCAAGATAGCTGGTACAGGTCGCTCCCCTTCATTCACGACATGGACAACGCCAGCCTCGTGGCTGAATCACAAATGTTGAAAAAATGGATAAGAAGTAATTCGTCAGAGACATGCTCACCAGTGGTTGTACGTCGCGAGGAAAACACAAGGGAGATGGGGGAACGCATAAGAGCGCTTGACAACGCCGTGAGATACCTCAACGGAAGCGTCGAGGAGATGCCTGAAGTGTTGGAGAGTGGAGCGTTCAAACGCGCCATGCAGTCAGACTGTTCGCCCCTTTACCCCTCGCTGGAGTCTGAGACGGTGACATATCTCAAAAGCATCAACCGCACCACAAAGGAGGTAAAGGTGACTGTGTATGAAGGCAATTCGGCTTACGACAATAAGATGAACATTGACGAGATGTGGTTTGAAGTGAACCCCAGCGAAAGAACCGCCAAGCTGTTAGAGATGGACGAGGAGTCGGCAGGCAAAGACTACACGGTGCCCTCATCCATACGCTTTGCCGGCCACCTGTTCAGGGTGACCGAGATTGGAGCATCAGCCTTCAGCGAGAAGAAGGTGAAGAGCGTGACGCTGCCGATGGGCCTGAAATCAATCGGTGACAATGCTTTTATGAGTTCCGCTATTTCAGAGATCAGCATTCCTGCAACAGTGACGAATATTGGTAAGGGAGCCTTCAGCAACATTCCTACACTCAAAACCATCAGCGTGCCCAACAGCGTGAAAACCATCGGACATAGCTGCTTTGTGGCGTGTACAGGACTGACAGAGGTCAAGTTGCCCGCACGTCTTGAGAAGCTCTGGAACAACATGTTCAGTGGCTGCAGGTCGTTAACAAAGGTTACGCTGCCACAAAACATCGACAAGATAGACACCGGAACCTTTGAAGACTGCAAGGCGCTTGCACACATCGACCTCCCGCAGTCGGTAACGACCATTGGGGTGAACGCCTTCAAGAACACAGCCCTGACAGAGGTGCCTGTGACGACGAGTCTGAAACTTATCGATTCTAACGCCTTCGAGGGTTGCAACGGCCTTACATCTGTATCGCTGCCAGCAAGTGTGCAGATAGAGACTGAAGCTTTCAAAAACTGCAAGAACCTGAGAAAGGCAACCATCAGTGCAGAGTATAGAGGCATACCCGACGACATCTACATGATCTTCATGGGTTGCCCGTTTGCCCAAAAACCATTGACATCGGTGCCTTCTTGTGTAACGTTTAGTGAATAAAAAATGACAATAACATAGAAGTTGGCAAAAAAAATCTCTTATACGTATGAAAGTTCAGCATTCGCTGGACTTTTTTCATATATTTGCTATAGTTTATAAAACAATAGCAATATGATTAATTTTAAGAAGTTCAACAGTGTTATCTCACTCACATCGTATTTTACCTCTGATGACAAGTGCAAGCAAGCCATCATTGAAAGTCATAGGGGTGTTGGTAAGGAGCAAGACATTGTATCAAAAATTTGAGAATTATGGAAAGACAAGTTATTTTATCTATCCTTAGAAATTTAAAAGTTGTAAGATTTGAAGAAAATGCGAAATACGGCTTTTTAGGAAACTTGTTTTATGAAGATTATGTTTTTGGAGTATATCTATTTGAAGACTCTGTGTGTCAATATATTTGTCTTGAATATATTGTGAATAATGTTAGTGATATAGAAGATTCTTTAAAGTCTATAGATGAACGAGTCATTGCAGGTAAATATATTGTTAAAGGCACAGACATTATTTTACAAACCTTCTTTCCTGTTTTATTTGAAGAAACTTTTTTTGAACGTCAAGTAAACAATTCAATGAGTGTATTACAACGAATGATACATATTTGTAGGCACTAAAAATGCAGCCAGAAATGGCTGCGTTTTATAGGTTAATTGTGCCAACTGCTATGTTATTGCCAAAGTTTTTAAACTATGTTTATCAGAAAGACATCGTTCTAAGCAATATCGGAGTTATTGCTGTTGAGAAAATCGATGGCAAGATGAAGATTTGTAAAGTCCAAATGTGTGGTTTTTATGGAATTTAACCTTTATAGTATTAAAAAATCTAAATTATTAGTTAAATAAAGCTAAAATTTAGATCAAAGACTTGACAACGGGGGGTGTGATGTTGTATCTTTGCACGCGAACCAAGGCTGATTTTCAAAACAAGGATGAGGCCTTTGCAATAAACCACAAGTCTTATCAATTAAAAAATCTCGTTTATGTTTACAAATGCAACTCTAAACACTTCAAACTGGTTACAACAGAAGGACCATGGTTCTTCGATAGACACCCGACCAGTTCTCGATAGCTTCTCGTTCGGTTCTCGTTCGGTTCTCGTTAGGTCCTCGTTCGTCTCTCGTTCGTCTCTCGTTGCTTATTCGTTAGTCTATCGAAGACCGATCGAGAACCGAACGAGGATTGAACGAATTTCGAACGAAAGAAGGACGAAAGAAGATCGAGAAAATGACGGAAAACCATCGAAGACTTGACGGAAAACTGTCCAGTTTGATGGGAGTGCCCCCCTTTTGCTTCTCATCGTTTTCGTTAAGCCAGATGGGCAGAATCGAACATTTCTGTGATTTCCGTGTGACATTTTTGGAGGGCACATGGAGGGAACGTAAAAATCCGTCTAAATCCGTCTAAGATCCGATGATTGATTTCTGTGTGAGACCTTATCCGGAGCACCAACGCAAAAAAAAAATAGAGGGACTGTTTGGTTATCCCCCTACTTTCAGGTTGTTCCATAGTGTGATTAGTGCCTTCATGTCCGGCAGAACAAGGTCGGCACCCTCGTTGGCAAGTGTTGCGTCGGGTAGTGGACCGGTATTTACAGCAATGGTGAAACACTGTGCTGCAACGGCAGCACGCACACCGAGTGGCGCATTCTCCACCACAATGGCTTCCCAAGGTTGAATGCCTGCTTTCTTCATTCCTATGAGATAAGGCTGCGGATCAGGTTTCCCTCGTGTGACATCAAAACTTGTCACTACCAGATCACTACATACTAAACCATGGAGATCGCTGTCGAGTTTGGCGAGTAAGGTGTGTTGGCCACTACCTGTCACCACACATATCTTCAGTCCGTCTGCCTTGATTTGCTCCATCAATTCGCGGATATTGGGAATCATGCCAGTCTTGGACAGTTCGGCAAAGATGCCAGACTTGACATTATACATCCGTTGCGCTTCCTCATCAGAGAGTTCACGTTGCCATTGTTGGCGCGCTTTGAGTTTGATGGTTTCCACACCGCGCATGCCCTCATAGAGGTAAGCCTCTTCTGGTGTCATGTCGATATCAAACGATGCCATAGCCTTATGCCAAGAGTAGGCATGGTTAGGCATGGAGTTGTAGATGACACCATCCATATCGAAAAGCACGGCTTTCGGACAGAATTGTCTGAAGCCGTGCTTTTGTTTATACGATTCTATTTCGTGCATAGATTCTTATTACTGTTCCTGTGCAAGACGCTCCTTGATAGCTTTTGAGTCTGCTTCATAACCGGGCTTTTCGAGCAGGGCAAACATGTTTTTCTTGTATGCCTCAACACCTGGTTGGTTGAAGGGATTCACACCAAGAACGTTGCCACTGATACCGCAAGCAATTTCAAAGAAGTAGATGAGCTGTCCGATGTAGTATTCATTGAGCTTAGGTACAGAGATGCGGATATTGGGCACACCACCGTCAACGTGTGCGAGACGTGTGCCGAGCTCAGCCATCTTGTTAACCTCGTCAACACGTTTTCCGGCGAGGAAGTTCAGACCATCGAGGTTTTCTTCGTCGCTGGGGAACAGCATGGTGCGGTTAGGTTCTTCTATGCTGATAACGGTTTCGAAGATGGTACGCTCACCATCCTGAATCCACTGACCCATAGAGTGCAGGTCGGTAGTGAAGTCGCAGCTGGCAGGGAAGATACCCTTTTTATCCTTACCCTCAGACTCTCCGTAGAGCTGTTTCCACCATTCAGAGAAGAAGTGGAGCTTGGGCTGGTAGTTGACCATAATCTCAATCTTCTTACCGGCACCATACAGACCGTTGCGCACGGCAGCATACTGAGCAGCGAGGTTCTCTTCGAAAGGAACATTCTTACCGCAGACTTTCTCCATATCGGCAGCACCCTTCACGAGTTGCTTGATATCGAAACCAGCGCAAGCGATAGGCAGCAGACCTACTGGAGTGAGTACAGAGAAGCGACCACCTACGTTGTCGGGGATGATAAAGCTCTTGTAACCCTCTTTGTCAGCGCAAGTGCGAGCGGCGCCACGCTTAGCATCTGTCACAGCTACGATAACGTGTTTTGCCTCGTCTTTACCCATCTGAGCCTCACACTGCTTCTTCAGCAGACGGAAGGTGAGGGCAGTCTCGGTGGTAGTACCAGACTTAGAAATGTTGATGACGCCAAATTTCTTTCCTTTCAGATAGTCGGTCATCTCTGCCAGATAGTCTTCACCGATATTGTTTCCTGCAAAGAGGATAGTCGGATTTTTCTTGTCTTGGATGAGCCAGCTGAACGAGTTGCCCAGTGCTTCAATCACTGCACGTGCACCCAGATAGCTTCCGCCGATACCGGCAACCACTACCACTTCACACTTTTCGCGAAGTGTATTGGCTGTTGCCTGCAATTCGTCGAGGAAAGACTCGGTGATGCTGCTGGGCAAATGGAGCCAACCCAAGAAATCGTTACCCGGACAGGTGCCGTTCTCCAGCGCTTCCTGCGCTGCCTTTACCTTCGGTTCGAAGGCTTTCACTGCGCCAGCCTCAAGAAACGAGGCTGCTTTTGTGATGTCAAGTTTGATATTGCTCATAATTGTTGCAAATATAATTTGGTTATATCTTATCTTTACTTTTTTTCTAATAGGGTCTGCCTCCTATCATCTGAATGAGTCGGTCAGCAGTTTGATCTCAATCTGTGGTGAGATGCGCTCGTAGAGTATGTTATAGACCGCGTCGAGGATGGGCATGTTGACATGGCAGTGGCGGTTTATCTCCTTCATACATTTGGTACCGAAGTAACCCTCTGCTATCATCTCCATTTCAATCTGTGCCGACTTGACGGAGTAACCCTTTCCTATCATCGTACCGAAGGTGCGGTTGCGTGAAAAATTGGAATAGCCCGTAACGAGCAAATCGCCGAGATATACCGAATCTACCACATTGCGCTCAATGGGATGTACCACCTGCAGGAATCGCTGCATCTCCTGTACTGCATTCGACATGAGTACAGCTTGGAAATTATCTCCAAACTTCAGACCGTTGCAGATACCGGCAGCGATGGCATATACGTTCTTCAGTACCGAAGAGTATTCAATGCCGATGACATCGGTAGAGGTCTTGGTCTTGATCACCTGGCTTGCCATGACGTCGGCAAAGGCGTGTGCCTTTTCGCGGTCAGCGCATCCGATGGTGAGATACGACAGGCGGTCGAGTGCCACTTCTTCGGCATGCGACGGACCTCCGATACATGCCAGATTGTCGTAAGGCACATCATATACCTGATGGAAATATTCCGAGCATACGAGGTTCTCATCGGGCACAATACCCTTGATGGCTGTGATGACAAATTTATCGCGGATGCGTGTCTTGAGTTTTTTGAGGTGACTCTTCAGATAGGGCGACGGTGTGACAAAGACAAGGGTGTCATACTGTTGCACAATCTTGTTGATATCCGATGAGAAGTATATTTCGTCGGTATTGAAGCGCACACTCATCAAGTAGGCAGGATTGTGTCCCAACCGTATGAAATCCTCGATACGGTCGTCACGGCGCATATACCATCCGATGTGGTGGGTGTGTCCTACCACAATCTTGGCAATGGCTGTTGCCCAACTACCACCGCCGATGATTGCTATTTTACCGCAGTCGAACATTTCTTTTTAGTGTTTACTGTTTGTAGTTCTTATGCTCAATGTCCAATGTCCCGTTGTGGCTGTTGGCTTTCACCAGTATGCTTACAACAGAACATTGGACACGAAGTATTATGCGTTACTTTTGTCAATCCACTGCTGGATGACATCAACAGCAGGTTTGGTCATTTCAAGCTTGTATTTCTTGACAATGTCACCAATCTTCTGTTGCAATCCTTGGGCTTTCTCTTCCTTGATGTTTTGCACAAGGTTGAAACCTGCCTTACGCAGCACGGGTACCCACTCTTCGCCGACACCCACTTCTGCCCATTCGGCAACGCTGCTCTGTGGAATCTTCTTCTCTGGCTTCATCTGTGGGAAGAACAATACCTCCTGAATATAGGTCTTGCCTGTCATCAGCATCACCAGACGGTCGATACCGATGCCAATACCACTTGTAGGAGGCATACCGTATTGCAAAGCGCGTAAGAAGTCTTGGTCGATAATCATTGCTTCGTCATCACCCTTATCAGCCAGACGCATCTGATCTACGAAGCGCTCTTCCTGGTCGATGGGGTCGTTAAGCTCAGAATAGGCGTTAGCCAACTCCTTACCGTTTACCATCAGTTCGAAACGCTCGGTCAGTCCTGGTTTTGAACGGTGCATCTTGGTCAGTGGCGACATCTCAACAGGATAGTCGGTGATAAAGGTAGGCTGGAGGAAAGTGCCTTCGCAGAACTCACCGAAGAGTTCATCAATCAACTTACCCTTACCCATGGTCTCGTCAACATCCATACCTTTCTCTTTGCAGAAGGCGCGGATTTCCTCTTCGCTCTTGCCGTTGCAGTCGAAACCGGTCTTTTCCTTGATAGCGTCAAGGATCGGCAGACGGCGGTAGGGCGCCTTAAACGAAATGATTTGGCCATCGATTTCGCGTTCGGGCTTGCCGTTGACAGCAATACAGATGGTTTCAAGCAGTTTCTCGGTGAATGTCATCATCCAGTTGTAGTCCTTATACTGCACATAAAGTTCCATGCAGGTGAACTCTGGATTGTGGTTGCGGTCCATACCTTCATTGCGGAAGTTCTTGCCAATTTCATATACTCCTTCAAAGCCGCCAACGATGAGGCGTTTGAGGTAAAGCTCGGTGGCAATACGCATATACATGTCTTGATCGAGCGCATTGAAGTGGGTGATGAACGGACGGGCTGATGCACCACCGGCAATAGACTGCAGTGTAGGAGTCTCTACTTCAGTATATCCTGCTTCATCGAGTACACGGCGCAAGGTGCGGATAACGGTGGCACGCTGCAGGAATGTATCCTTCACACCATCGTTCACAATCAGGTCAACATAGCGCTGACGGTAACGCAGTTCGGGATCTTCAAACTTGTCGTAAGCCACACCGTCCTTGTATTTCACGATAGGCAGTGGTTTCAGACTCTTCGACAGCAAGGTCAGTTCCTGTGCATGTACCGAAATCTCACCTGTCTGTGTGCGGAATACGTAACCCTTGATACCGATGAAGTCACCAATGTCAAGCAGTCGCTTAAATACCTTATTATATAAGTCTTTGTTCTCGTCGGGACAGAGGTCGTCGCGCGAGATATATACCTGTATGCGGCCTTTACTGTCCTGCAATTCTGCAAAACTGGCTTTACCCATGACGCGGCGGCTCATCATACGACCTGCGATGCACACCTGACGGGGCTCAGCATCGTCGTTGAAATTGTCGCGGATTTCGGTAGAATAGGCATTGGTGGGATATTCTGCTGCGGGATAGGGGTTGATACCCATCTGGCGCAGTTCCTGCAGACTTTCGCGTCTGCCAATCTCTTGTTCACTAAGTTCTAAAACGTTCATATCTGACTTTTCTTCTGTTATATGCGTGCAAAGGTAGTAATTTTATCTGATTATCTCACTTTTTTTATCCCTTTTTTATAATTATCAAGGTGTGTTAATGTCACAGAAAGGGGTGATTGACGAAAAATAGATAAAAAACTGCAATACTATTTGGCTGTTATCAGAAAATATATTATTTTTGCAATGTATTACTATTACAACCAAGCAAATGTTGCACGAAAGAATCAAAACACGGGTAGTTGGTGTCGATATCAATGTAGATCAGACGACCTACGCAGTGATAGACATTCGTGGCCATATCATAGCCAGGGATAGTTTCTCTTCGGAAGATTACCCGAAAATCAATGACTATATCTTAAAGTTGTCAGAGAGCATCCTTGAGATTGTTGAAGCCAATGGCGGATACGAAAGCGTACGATCTATTGGTATTAGTGCACCCAGTGCCAATCAAGTGACTGGATGTATTGAAAATGCGCCCAACCTGCCTTGGAAAGGCGTGGTACCTTTGGCTGCTATGTTGCGCGATAGCTTGGGTATTGCGGTTGTTCTAGGCAACGATGCCTATTCTTTCGCCTTAGGTGAGCATGCCTTTGGTCCTGCCCACGGCATGAAGAACTTTATACTCGTCACCATCGGCAGTGGTACGGGAAGCCGCTTCTTCAGCAATGGAGAAGTCTATAATGGCAATCATGGATTTTCCGGTGAGGTCGGACATATTTGTGTCGAGCCTGGTGGACGTCTTTGTGGTTGCGGTAAACGTGGATGTTTGGAAACCTATACAGCGCAGAAAGGCTTCATACAAACAGCGCGGGAAGTTCTTGCAGAGAGCGAATTGCCCTCTACGCTACGCAGTGTAGATAAACTGACCGTTCGCGCCATTGCTGAAGAGGCTGTGGCTGGCGATGAACTGGCAAAAGAAGTATTGCATCGCACAGCCGAGTATCTGGGATTGGCATTAGCCAACTATGCTTCTCTTGTCAATCCCGAAGCCATTATCCTGACGGGTGATGTGACAAAGGGCGACCAGATGTTGCTTGAAATGGTCAATGAGGTGTTTGAAGCACATGTGTTCCATAATATGAAGGGCAAAGTAAAACTCTTGCTCTCTCAGATTGACGAACAGGAGCTCAACCTTCTTGGTGCCAGTGTAATGGCATGGGATGTGAAAGAGTACTCACTATTCTTGTAGTAAGTTCCTCCCTCATGCTTCCCATTTTATGAATGACAGAAAACAATAAAAAAGTAGAAACATTGCATTATGGGTGTTACAAAAAAAAATAAAGTAGTGGGAGTTGTCGTCGGATACGATATGGCTACCTTAGCCATTGTCGGTGTGCGTGGCGACATTATTGCTCGCGACTCTTTCTATATATCGACCTACCACGATATCAACGATTTCGCTGGAATGCTCTGTGAGAAAATTACATCACTCATCGCAGCCAATGGTGGCATGGAGAGCATCCGTTCGGTAGGAATCAGTGTGCCCAGTGGCAACTATGTGACGGGATGTGTGGAAAATTCTCCGAATATGCCTTGGAAAGGACGCATCCCCTTGGCATCAATGTTGTGCGACCGCTTGGGCTTGGCAGTAGGTTTGGGTAATGATGCCCATGCCACTGCAGTAGGCGAGGCAGCTTATGGTGTAGCTCATGGTATGCGCAACTTCATCGTTGTCTTGTTGGGCAATGGCGGACTGGGCAGTTGTTTCTTCTGTAATGGTCGTGCCCATTTAGGTGTAGAAGGCTATGCCGGCGAATTTGGCCATACCTGTTGTAAAGTGGGTGGTCGCAAGTGCAATTGTGGTCAAGAGGGATGTCTGGAGGCTTATGTCTCGGCACGTGGCATGATACAGACTGCTCGTGAGATCCTTGATCAGCATCCAGAAATGGACAGTATGTTGCGCCGTATGCCTGAAATGACTATGAAGATCTTGAAGCAAGCCTGCGAAATGGAAGACAAGGTGGCATTGGAAACCGTGCGCTATACGAGTCGCATCTTGGGTATGAAACTTGCCAACTATGCTTCCATAGTCGATCCTGAAGCTGTTATCCTCACTGGCGAACTTGCCATGTTCGGTAAGTGGATGATGCCCGACCTTCGTGCTTGTTTTGAAGAGAATGTGTTCCACAATAGCCGTGACAAGATAGAATTGTTCTTCTCCGATTTCGATGAAGGGGAGCGAGACATCCTTGGAGCCAGTGCCTTGGCATGGACGGTGAAGGAATACTCGTTGTTTAAGTAAGCTGTAGGAATGGATATAGAACATATCAAACAAATTATTTCAAGCAGTCCCAATCTCAGTACCGTCCTCGGCATGGAATTTATCTCCACTCCCGAGGACGATATCTGTATGGCACGTATGGCTGTTGATGAACGCACACGTCAGCCTTTTGGCTATCTTAGCGGTGGCGCTTCGTTGGCATTGGCAGAGAATGTGGCTGGTGTCGGTTCGTCGGCACTCTGTCCCGGATGTGCCTGTGTGGGCATTGAAGTCAGTGGCAGCCATGTCAAAGCTGTGACAGAAGGGGAGACGGTGACCGCCACTGCACGATTGCAACATCGTGGAAAGACCCTTCATGTGTGGAATGTAGAACTCCGTGATACGTCTGGTGATTTGATATCCACTGTGCGTGTCACCAATTATATCATACCATCCCATGAATGAAACAACAGCTTTTGCCATATATCGCTTGCCCCATCAACAGCAGTGTGTGCTGGTGGATCAGATTGGCGGACTGCCACGCGAGTTGCCATCGTGTGCCGAACTGTGTGGCTGCGAGGGATTTGTCATGGCTCCCTTTGCTCCTTCTGCAGATTGTCCTATATTGCTGTTGCGCCCGGACAGGGTATATACTTTTGCTTGTGCAGACCATGTGAAGGCATTGATTCCTGTAGATTCGGTAGAAAATATAGAATCGCAGATTGAACCGCAACCTTTTTCTCATGCCGACTATCAGGTAGATTTCGCCAATTTCCACGAACATCTTGTCAATGGCGAGTTTAGCAAACTCGTCCTTTCCCGCAGTGTTGACATCAAGCGTAAGCCAGGTCTTACGGCAATCAGTCTTTTTGCCGAAGCCTGTCGCCGTTATCCACGGGTGATGGTGGCATTGGTTTCCACTCCGCAGGCAGGTACATGGCTTACTGCCACTCCCGAAATTCTGTTGTCGGGCAGTGGTCGCTTCTGGCAGACTATGGCTCTTGCCGGCACCATGCCCTACAGCGACAAGGTGCAGTGGAGCGATAAGAATATTCAAGAGCAACGGTATGTGGCTACTTATGTCACTGAGGTGTTGGAACACTATACTTCCGATTTCACCGAACATGGTCCTCGCACGGTGCGTGCTGCCCATTTGGCACATCTGCGCAGCGATTTCCATTTCACCTTGTCGAATACCGACAGGGTGGGAGAACTCATTCAGGCACTCCATCCCACACCGGCTGTATGTGGTCTGCCCAAGGATGAGGCTCGCCAGTTTATCCTTGCCAACGAGCATCACGACCGTCGTTATTATAGTGGTTTCATGGGACCGTTGTCACTTCACGATACGACCCATCTCTATGTCACCTTGCGCTGCATGCAACTCTTCAACAGTCATTGTCGCCTTTATGCCGGTGGTGGCATCTTGCCAGAAAGTAACGAACAGTTGGAATGGCAGGAGACCGAAGCGAAACTCGACACTATGCGTCGTCTTTTCCAGTAATCATTGCATATAAACACTAAATCTCTCGTGATGTATTATTCATCGAAAGAAAACGTCAATATCCTCACCGCTTTATTGGTTGCCCATGGCGTGCGCCATGCTGTGGTGTGTCCCGGCAGTCGCAATGCTCCTATAGTCCACAACCTTGAGGCCTGTCCTGATATCCAGTGTCATCCGCTTACCGATGAGCGCTCGGCAGGCTTTTGTGCGCTGGGCATTACTGATGCTACCAACCAACCCGTAGTGGTGTGTGTCACCAGTGGGTCGGCATTGCTCAATCTCGCCCCTGCAGTGGCAGAGGCTTACTATCGCCACCGCCCATTGGTCGTGGTTTCTGCTGACCGTCCTCCCCAGTGGATTGACCAACTCGATGGGCAGACCCTGCCGCAATCTGATGCGCTTGGACGCTTTGTGGCAAAGGCTGTCTCATTGCCAGAACCTGCTGATGATGAGACACGATGGTACTGCGAACGGTTGGTCAACGAGGCATTGTTGGAACATCGCGCGCCTGTACATATCAATATAGCCATCAGCGAACCGCTTTTCGATTTCTCTTGTCCCTCGCTCCCTGCTGTTCGTTGCATGGAACGCATCGAGGCTGAGATGCCCAACCATGTGTTGAGTCACATCGGCCGTATGTTCATGTTGTCCAAACGTCCTATGCTTATCAGCGGTCAACCCTTCAACCGTCGGTTGGATGAGATGGTGATGATGGTAGAACACGACGAGAGCTATGTGCCCGACCTCGTGGTCTATGTTGGCTTACCCATAGTGAGCAAACGGGTAAGGAAGTTTCTGCGACGTTCCAAAGAGTCGTGGCTGATCAACGAAACAGGTGAGGTCAGCGACCCCTTGATGAATCTCACTAAGGTCATTGTAGGTGATTCCGATATGGTGGTTGATCATTTACACTTCCTGCTCGAACAAGATCCCCATCCGTTTGTGCAGCGTTGGCAGACTTTGGCGGCAAAGGTTGATGAGGCTGTGAGTACCTTTGATGCTCCTTTCTCGCAGCTGCTTGCTGTTCGTCAACTTGAAATGCGATTGTCGGCATTGCCCATGGTCTATCGCCATTATGCCAACTCTACCGCCATCCGACTGGCGAATAGTTTTGCTACGGGTGTATTATGGTGCAACAGGGGTGTCAATGGCATTGAAGGGTCACTGTCCACTGCTGTCGGTCAAGCCATGGCAGTCAGTCCGTGGCCTTTGTTCTGTGTCATCGGCGACCTCAGTTTCTTCTACGATCAGAATGCACTATGGAACAATCAGCTACCCTCCAGTCTCCGCATCCTGCTGCTCAACAACGGTGGGGGAGGCATTTTCCGCCTTTTACCTGGATTGGAAAAGAGTCCTGCTCGCGACGCCTTGGTGTCGGCAGCCCATCATACAACTGCCGCAGGCATCTGCCAACAGTGTGGAGTGGGTTATCGCACCGCTGTTGATGCTGATTCGCTTACTGATGGGTTGCAGTGGTTAGTGTCTGCATCCGATTGTCCTTTGTTGCTTGAAGTCACCACCGACGCAGCTATTGACGAGCAAGTGATGCGCAGTTACTATCAGACTATTCTCAGATATCCTATAGATTGATTCCATCAATCGGTCATTAGCGATTATCGCTTTTGGAGTATAGCAATCGGGCAGGAAGAAAACATCTTGGTGTTTCTTCCTGCCCGATATTCATGATTTCAAAATCGGCAGTTTGTCCGATATGAGTTTATTGCTTGTGCTGTGAAGCATAGCGCAGCATGTTGAGCAACAGCTGTCGTCCTACAGCATCAGCTTTGTTCATGCCCTGAGTGTTGAAGGTATTCATCGACTCGTTCATACCGTCGAGATCCACCTTCTTCGTATAGGCTTCCGTTCCTTTCAGACAAGCAGGGATGTCGAGTGTGGTAATGAGTATTCTGCCACGTCCTGCAGGAATCTCGGAGAGTGCCGAATACACCTCTTTGCGATGGTCAGACACACAACCGACCAATACTTCACCGCTCATGTCGCGCAAACCGATGCGGCGACGATTGTAGGCTGCAAAACACTGATACTCCCAGTTGAACACACAGTCGGTGGGTAATCCTTCAAAGATGGGGTGTGACCGACAGAAGAAGTTGCCACCATACCATGATCGTCCCAAGGCTTTCTCACCTCTATAGTCCATCACCTCTTTATCGCAAAGCAGATCTGCCCAACGCACGGGATTATCTACAATGACGAGGGTGTGGCCCGAATAAACCCACTCCAGAATATCACTGTATCCACTTCCAAACTGTGTGGGTTCAAAGGCTCCTACTATCATCAGGTCTGCCTGTGGTCTGCCACGATGGTAATTCACCGTCTTCACGCCTTGTGCATCAAGGTAGGCAGCCAGTACACCAGTGGTATCAGCCACGGCACATACACCGTCAATACCTGTTGCATTCATAGCCACGGCATAGATCTTATCATCACCGGTAGCCGCGGTGCGTCCGTGTTGTTGCAGTTGGGCTTCGATGCTGACATAACCGGCACAGGGAATGCGCACCTTCCAACCAGTCATCAGATTCTCGCCATAGACCACTCCGCCACTCACTTTGACGCGCTTTTTCATCCGTGACAATACTTTGCCTTGCGCGTCGCGTGCGGTGAGTTGAAGCATGGCTGGTCCGTGGATATCCTTTCTGTTGACGATATACACATCGGTAGTCATCGTATCGCCAACGGCAAGCACCTTATGGGTGAGTTTCACTGAGAGATAAAGTGGACGGTTGTAACGGGCTATCAGCTGTGCATCGCCTTTGAGGTTGCGGTAGTTATCTACCACACCCGAATGGTTCTCCAGTTTCATCGACTCCCATCCGTTGATGGCATAGGCATCTACTGTGTTGCTGATGTGAACATTCTCCATCACACGGCCTTGGTAATAATATGCCACATTACCCATCTGTCGAGTCAGACTGTCAACACAGGGGAATGCCTTGCTGAAGCCACGGGTGCGGAGGAAGTTGTCGTAGGCATCATACCATGCTAAATAGTCGGCAGCCTCCCAGTTGTTAGTGCGTCCCGAACGGAGAATCTCGTCGCGGATGAGTTGCAGACGTGGCGGTGTGCCGATGGCTCCTTCTTCTCCCCAATATACTATTTCGCCTTTATTATCAGAGAAACGCAGGTAGTCGTTCTTGCCTTTATAGATATAGTCATGATAGACACCGGGTCCGCCAGCATGGTGGTTGTCCCACCAACCAATGTTGTGGAAGGTGGTATCGCCGGGCATCAGGTGCAGTTTGAAATGGTCGTCGGGTAATCCCTCCGGATTCTTTCCGTTGCACGAATTATAGGTGAGGATGCGCGATGGGTCGAGGCGATGTGCCATTTGCATCTGTCGGCGGTCTTCTGCCTGTGGTGAAGCACCACGCTCGTTGTGCAGATTATAGATGATGAGTGATGGATGTGATCGGTCGCGACGTATCATACGTGCCAGTTTCTCATTGCGGTAGTTGAAATAAAACTGGGTGTAGGCTGTACCGTCATCAAACTTGTTGGCGGGATATTGGTTGCCGCCGGGTTCCTCGAAATAGAGCAGACCGAGTTCGTCGGCTGCGTTGAGCACATCGGTATTGCCGATGGTGCGGTGGAAGTTGAGCATATTCATGCCCAGTTGTTTGGCGTCTCGCACCTGTTTGTAGGCGAGCTCGCGAGAAGGAGTAATACCGTTGTCGGGCCAGAAACTCCATGAGATGGCGGTGATGAGGGTGATGCGCTTGCCGTTGAGGTAGAACTGTCGGTCACCTTTTACGTCGCGCACTTCAAACCATCGGAATCCGAAACGTTGTCTCAACTCATCGTTGCCCAGTTTGGCGGTAAGTTCGTAGAGGTTGGGTTCTTCCACACTCCATAGTTTGGCTTGAGGTAAAGAGAGGGTCAGGGTTTTCTCGCTACCATCCATCTGTTCCTGACGACTCCATACTACCTTGTTGCTTCCGCGTTCTCTCAGTTCGAGTTTCAGTGGTGTGGCTTGTTTCACGCCTTCTGCTGCTATGTGTACTTTGACGGTAGAGGCGGCTGGGGTGTTCTCCACAAACATATCGCGGATAAACGTATTGTCGGTTGCCACGAGGTGAACACGTCCTGTGATTCCTCCAAAACCATGTGAGGGATTGGTGAGGTAGGCTCCCCACGCATAACACTGCGAGTCTTTCCAGTTGAAATTGCCGTTGGGGTCGGTGATGCGAACAGCTACCTCATTCTTTTGTCCCACTTTGGCGTATGGGGTG
The DNA here is from genome assembly GCF_002251405.1 of Prevotella sp. P4-98. Lineage (NCBI taxonomy): Bacteria > Pseudomonadati > Bacteroidota > Bacteroidia > Bacteroidales > Prevotellaceae > Prevotella > Prevotella sp. P4-98. The sequence continues at coordinate 78,963 of NZ_NPJC01000054.1, forward strand.
ATATCCACTTCAAAGGGAGTGCTGTTGACCAAATCGTAGCCCACCAATTGGCGGTTGACGAAGATCTCGGCACGGAAGCGCACGGCATCAAACTGCAGAGCGATGCGCTTGCCTTGCCAGTTGGCAGGCACATCAACCTGCGTGCGAAACCATGACACGCCGACATAATTGCCGGTCACACCATAGGTCTGACCATTCCATCCCCACATCTCACCTTCCACAGTGACAGGAAGATGCACACCAGTCTTCTGTGGGTGGTCGAGCAACTGCCATCCGCCTGTGGGCAGATTGACTGGCAGCGATGCCATGGTGACGGGCGGTGTGAAGAGTTTGTCGTTTGCCCACTGTGCTTGAGGATCGAGGGTGATGTCCCACGCTAATGGCGACAGGTCAATCTTGTCACGTGCCGCACTCTGTAAAGCAACAGCAGAGAGGGCCATTAGTAACAATCTTTTGATTTGCATAATTGTTGTTTTTTAGATTAGTTAATATGTGATGTTTGGTAGGGTAGTGTGTAGTAGTTGTCGGTGATTGCTGGGCTGTCAGACCGTAGCAGGACTCTTATGTCTTTCGGTCTGCCATATACATTCCCGTCAGAATACAGACGGCACCTATCAGAAAATAGATGGTAATCTTCTCGCCCAACACCCATGAGGCAAAGATCATCGTGGTGATGGGATTGAAATATACCCAGTTGGTGGCTTTCACCGCACCGAGTTTGGAGATACACCAGTTCCATGTCAAGAAACAAATCATCGATGCCAGACAGCCTAAAAACAATAGGTTGCCCACAACCACGGGTTGGGTCAGCACTGCCATGGAAGGCACGCCCGGCACCAATATATAATAAGGTATGATGGTCAGCACACCATAGAAGAATACCTTCCGCGTGATAAAAGCAGCACTATACTTGTCGGTCATTGTCTTCATCAACAGTGAGTAGAATGCCCAACAGATGCAGGCTGTAAATGCCAGGGCGTCGCCCACGGGAGAAAGGTGGAGCACAAATCTGCCGTTGAGCACTACGATGGTCATACCCATAAATGCCAATAGTGAACCTGTCAACTGCATGATATGGATGCGCGAAGAGCGATAGACCAACCGCACCAGTAGTGTGGCAAACAGTGGACAGGAGCATACGATGAGTGAAGTATTGGTGGCTGTAGTGTAGTTCATGGCTTCGTTCTCACTCAGGAAATAGAGTGAACCTCCGGTGATGCCCAACAATACCATCAGACCTTCGTCGCGCCATGAGTCAGCAAAGAGTCGTCGATGGTTGAAACAGAACATCAGCACATATGCCATGGCGAAACGCAGCGTGAATATCTGTGCTGGCGAAAGACCATTAATCATCAACACCTTGGTAGATACAAAGGTGGTGCCCCATATTGCTACAGTTAGGAATGCAACAAGATGGTAGAAGATGTTATTGTTTGTCTTTGGCATCTGAATCTTTGGTGTTATCACGAATCAATACAGTCTTTGTTGTGTGGCTATCGCTACACGCATGCAAAGATAGTGCAAACCGAGTGAAATGCCAAAGAAAAACTGTGTTTTTTAACATAGAGACTTTGATGTTGTACAGGAAAAAATCGTCAACATTCAAATGTTCTATACTCTGAAAAAGAGTTTCGTTTCTGTTAGTATCTTTATTTTTATAAAAGCATCAAAAGCCTCTACAAAATTTTTATGATATGGTCTTCCTTAATACCATCATCCAACAGGTGCTGTCGGAAAAGCTTCTTTAGCAAGAAAGACTTTCCCGAACGTCTTAATCCTGTTATAATTTTAATCAATCCGTTGCCTTTAGAACGAATCAGTTGGTCGATATAAGTGCTTCTGTTAACTATCATACATTCCGAAAAAGTGGTACATGTTCCACTTTTTCGGAACAAAGGTAATACTATTCTTTTAAAAAGAAGACAGTTTCTTTAGGAATTTGACAATTTTAGCCAAATTCGCTACTCTACATATACACCTCCATGCCATTCACCTCAAATATACACACATCTCGAAGCTGCCGGATTTCATTTGAGTCCATCAGTTTCATTCGTCTTGTGCCTTTATAGAAGTCATATTTGAGGGAGATGCAACGGTGCCAGGACTGGATCTCACCGCTGCGAGTCCATAGACGGATGTCGATGGGTTCGGGACTGGATAGGATTTTGCGGAGGGTGGTGATGTGGATTGATTGCATAGTGATTGGTGTTAGTCGAAGGTGCGGTGGAATGGATCATCGAAGATGTTCTTACCGTAGTCAATGGTGATTGGGAGATGATGACTTCTATATTTGTACTTGAACTTGATACTGTTCGTGGCGTTGTCCAGTGCGTAAATTTTCACGGATTTTACTTTTGTCCTTACAGGACGTTTGAAAAAATAACCATACATACCCAGGGTGTTACCCTGGGCTAAGAAGATGTTGCCCCATTCGGGGCGTTAGTAACCAAACAAGCAGTGGTGGGCTGGAAATAACAAAACAAGCAAAGGCGGACTGAAAGCCCAATGGTTTTCTTAGCCCAGGGTAACACCCTGGGGACATTGTGCAATGTACCCGAGTACGTCCTGTAAGGACAAAAGTAACAATCATCGGATTGTTTTCGTTAAGCCATGAGCAGAATCGAACTTTCCGATTAAGTGAACGAAAAATCAAGCTCGCTTGAAGTTTTCCGAACGTGAGGAAAGTCAACGAAGTTAAGCTCGCTTTGATTATGCCGTGGCGAGAAAACAAAGGCGTATGCCAATTTAGACGGAATTTAAACGGATTGTTTTTGGTGGTTGCCTGTCGGCATGAAATCTTTGGAGGAAATCTTTGAAAAAATCTTTGGCCTATGGCCAGAAATCAATATTTAATTTTAATCATATCTCAATAAAATATTTCTTGCGCTCGCGCAACATCTTTAAAAAGATTTCCCCCAAAGATTTCTAGCCTTCAGGCTACCAAAAAAATCCGTATTCTCCCGTGTGTTCCGTGGATAATAATCTTTCCGTGTGCGACAAAAAAGGGAGGATGAGTTTGCGATAGTACCGCCTTAACTATATAAAAATTGGTAGTTAGGGCGGCGCTATCGCTTATAAGTCCGCCCTAACTATGTTAAAAAAGGTAGTTAGGGCGGTGCTATCCTTGCGTGTCTCAGTTTTTTTGTTTATCTTTGCACCAATAAGATACGGTATAAATGAAATAAAATCAGAACGTTATGAATACAAACGGGATAATAGGACGTGAGTATGAGCAAAAACTCATACTGGAGCGTTGTAAAAGCAGCAAGGCAGAACTGATAGCAATCTATGGTCGTAGGCGTGTAGGAAAGACTTTTTTGGTTCGAAAAATGTTCAATGACCAGTTTGCTTTTTCGTTTATAGGAATGTATGAAGTGAGCCGTGCAGTACAGTTGGAGCAGTTTCGCATGGCATTGGAACATTATACTAAACAGACTGTGCCGAGACTGAAAACTTGGTTTGAGGCATTTGCTGCTTTACGAGAATATCTGTCGGGGGTGTCTCAACAAGAACCGTTAGTTCTGTTCTTTGATGAATTGCCTTGGATGGATACACCCAAAAGTAATTTCATCGCAGCTTTCAGCTATTTTTGGAATTCATGGGCTTCAATGGTTCCTAATATGAAACTTATCGTCTGTGGTTCTTCTACTACGTGGATGTTGTCCAAGTTTATAGGCGATAAGGGCGGACTGTATGGTCGTGTAACTCGCCAGATTTATCTGGCTCCGTTCTCTCTGGGTGAGACCGAGCAGTTCTTAAACGACTTGAAAGGTTTGTCTCTTACCCGTCAGCAGGTGTTGGATGCCTATATGATATTGGGAGGTATTCCTTATTATCTTGATATGCTGGAGCATGGTGTACCATTAGACGTGTGCATTGATAGATTGTTTTTCTCGCAGGATTCACCATTACGTGGAGAGTTTGATTTTCTCTTCCGATCCCTATTTCATGACTCCATGCATTATCGTAAGATAGTAGAAGTGCTTTCAGAAAAAATGAAGGGGATGACTCGTAAGGAATTGATGGCTGAATTGAAACTGAAAGGTGGTGGACAGCTATCTGAAATCCTGGAGAATCTGAAGAAATGTGACTTTATCAGAAAATATTCTACCATAGGAAAGAGTGAAAGGGATGCCATTTATCAGTTAACTGATTTATACTCATTGTTCTATACCCGTTTTGTGGCAAATAACAGTGGACAGGATCAGAATTTTTGGAGTAACATGCGCAATTCGGGAAGTCGCACAGCCTGGAGTGGCTATGCTTTTGAACAGGTGTGCCTGCATCATATCCCACAAATCAAAAAAACATTGGGCATTTCCGGTGTTTTGGCGAATGTTTATTCCTGGTCTTGTCGTCCTTTTGTGGATTCTACTGGTGCTGAGTGGCGAGGCGGGCAGATTGATATGTTGATTGATCGTGCCGACGACACAATCAATATTTGTGAGATGAAATATGCCAAAGATGAGTTTGTGATAGATGCCAGCTATGAGCAGCGACTGCGTGACAGAATGTCTTCATTCTCTGTGGCAACCAAGACGAAGAAAGCCTTGTTGCATACTTTCATCACGACTTATGGTGTGAAGCAGAATATGTACAGCGGATTGGTGAATAGTGAAGTGACGATGAATGATCTCTTTTGATAACACCTTAGTCAAACGTTGGACAATACTCTTGCCACCGTTTTCGTTAAGCCAGATGAGCAGAATCGAACATTTCTGTGATTTCTGTGATTTCCGTGTGACCTTTTTGGGGTTGCCTGTCGGCAAGAAATCTTGGAGGACATACCCAAGCAATGCTTACCTTTGAAGTCATCGCTTTCGCATGCCACTGTCAAAAAGACCATCGCAAGCAATGCTGTCGACAGTCATTTGACAGTGGGGTTGTTCATTCTCATGTTCTTCAGTTTCGTGATGTTTTTGTAAGTATATATATATTGATATGGTTGGTTTCATTCTTCATCCTTTGTTTTATGGTTGTGTCAACGTGGTATAGTTATTAGGTGTGGAGAATTTAACTCTCGTTTGCAAAGTTACGAAACATAATTCGAAGATTTTAGAAAAATTTTAGTTTTCACTTTCTTTTGCCGTTAACTAAACACTTTTTAACTTTCTTTTAACGGCCACTTGTTGCGTTTTAAGGCTGTTGTTTCTTGCTTTTAACGTGCAATTTTGGCCTTTTCTTGCTTTTAACGTGTAGTTTGGGGGTGCTTCTGCATGGATATGTTATGATCATCACTATTTCATTGTCGCATGCGAATCTCACGGATTTTGTTTTCGTTGGTGCTCCGAAAAAGGATATTAGAGGTGGACACCCTTCACAAAATCGGTGTTGATATCCTGGATGTTGCGCTTGGCTTTACAGTAGGCAGAGTCTGAGATGAAGCCCGATTCGTATGCCACTTCCACTTGAGTGGAAGCAGGATTGGCATTGGCATAAAGGCGAGCATATTCCAAACGGAACATGTTGACGAGACGGTAGTAACCCACTTCGGCAATAAAACGACTGGCACCTGAACGCAGGCCCTTATCCACTCCAGAGAGAATTTGAGTCTTGAGCAGATGTTTGTCGCGATAGTTTTGCAAGATCACCTGCAACACAGCCTCTTTAGCCTCTTTACTATAGCGTGCTCGCAGTTTGGCAACCTTAGGAGCGGTAGTTGCTGTTGTGACTTGCTGTGTCTCTGCCTCAGCGACGGGTTTCTCCTCAGGATTGTCCGCAACAATATCTTCTATGGTGATCGTCTCTGGCAGGACATTCTCCGAGAGCGGATCGTCAGACTCTGTTTCTGCCAACGGTTCTGTTTCGGTAGGCATTTGATCCTGTGGTTGCTGTTTCTCGGTTGTTGCAGACTCAGTCACGGACACTGTTTCTGCATCGTCCAGAATCACTTCCTGCTGTTCTGTCTCTGTCGTAGCCTCCGTGTCGTTCTCGTTGTCGTCAGTTGTTTCAGCAGGCGTGTCGGTCTGCGCCATCGACAGCCTTTGGTCGTCATTCTGTGTAGTGTTTTTGTTATTATTGACGGATTTTGACCGTTGCGGATGGAGAATGAGACAGAGGAATATAACCATCCAAACGGAAAAGACGATATGGATGATAGCCATGAGCAGGCGACTGCCTATGACCAAGGGCAACCAGGCAATGCCTATCCATACCAGCGGCATCCAAATGACTTTTTCGGCAAAGCGCAGTGGAAAGTCGTCCTCGGTGGCATAGTTCTGAATGTGGTAGTTGTCGATGAGTTGTGTGATGCGGCGGATAACACCCAGAAGTCGTGCGGTGAGTAATACGCTGAATCCCACCATCACCCATAGAAACCAATGGTAATGCTGTTCCAACCAGTTGCCGCTACCTGCAAGGATGGTTACTGCCATAACGGTGAGCAATGAGATAGGAATGGTGAAGACGGTCACATTGAAGAGTCCGGCCAATGGCTTCCGATGGAAGTAGCGCTGAAACAGCATAGAGAAACAGCACGGGTAGAAGATGATGCTGAAGATGCGCACATACTGCCAGGCAGCCTCACTCATGGGGCAGAGGAAGTAGGGCAGTTGCAGTATCACGGCTGCACAGAAGAATGTGACCTGTCGGCGTGCGGGATAGTAATAGTCAGCCTCTTGGTCGTAGGGCCGACACATGTGGAACCAACGCACTACGGCACAGATGATGCCCGTGACGATGAAGATGAGACAGACATCTGAATAGAATATAGGTAATGTTAAATTGTAGTGCATGGCGGTATGGTCTTTTTGGGTGATGTTAATACTTGAAACTTGATCCTCCTACAAACTCGCGCATGATAGAGGTGGGCGGAATCTCACGGTCGGAAATGGGGATGAAATAATGCAGGAATTTCAAGAGGCGGTGTGCCTCGGCATATTCCGGACAGTTGCGAGGCACAGCCGCAAGAATCAGTTCGGCGTGAGGACGGAGCACGGCAAACTCGATATTGAGTGCCGAGTTGAACATCACGTCTGCTGTTTCCTGGAATGGCGCAATCCATTGATCTTCTGCTTCACAGACATTGCGCCATTGGCTGATGGTCTCCTGTGCCGTATAGGCACCTTTATTATAATCGCGGATGATGCGTCGCCCAGAGCCTTCGCGTGCATCGAGGAACTCTACGTCGCGGTTTTGAAAGAGTCTGAATTTCAGTCCCTGCGAGGTGTTGTTGACCTTGGCAGAGACCACTGGGAACGGCATTTTTAGTTCTTCGGCGTAGTCTTGATAGACTTCCAATAATGAGGTTCCTTCTGGGAAACTCTTGGTTATATTATTATTCTTGCAACGTATCTGTAGCATGATTCTTAGTTTTCTTGGAGACAAAGGTAATACAAAATCATCAAATTGCCATGCAAGATTTGAATTATTTCGTTTTTTTATGTTGCACACATACTCCTTACATCATTCTTTCAGTATAATTTTTATTACATTTCAACAACTTACAGTTTTACAGTTTTACAGTTTTACAGTTTTGAAAAACGGTTTCTGACTTTCGAGCCGATTTTTTATATATAAT
>NZ_NPJC01000055.1:0-670 GCF_002251405.1 Prevotella sp. P4-98
TCGGATATCAGTTCAGCGAGATAGTCCGTTCGCTGATGAGCGTTTATTTCTGTGGCGGCTCATGCGTGGAAGATGTAACGTCACAACTGATGCGCCATCTCTCGTATCATCCTACCCTTCGTACATGCAGCTCTGATACCATCCTCAGAGCCATCAAGGAACTGACACAGGAAAACATCTCCTATACTTCCGACCAAGGCAAGACCTATGATTTCAATACTGCAGACAAACTCAACACATTGCTTATAAACGCTTTGGTTTCTACAGGCGAGTTGAAGGAAATTGAGGAATACGATGTTGACTTTGACCATCAGTTCCTTGAAACGGAGAAGTATGATGCAAAACCGACCTACAAAAAGTTCCTCGGCTACAGGCCTGGCGTATATGTTATCGGTGACAAGATAGTCTATATCGAGAACAGCGATGGTAACACGAATGTGCGTTTTCATCAGGCAGACACCCATAAGAGATTCTTCGCTCTTCTGGAATCCCAGAACATCCGTGTAAATCGCTTCAGGGCAGACTGCGGTTCCTGCTCGAAGGAAATCGTCAGTGAGATAGAGAAGCATTGCAAACATTTCTACATCCGTGCCAACCGATGCAGTTCGCTCTACAATGACATCTTTGCTCTGAGAGGATGGAAGACGGAGGAGATTAACGGCATCCAGTT
>NZ_NPJC01000056.1:0-380 GCF_002251405.1 Prevotella sp. P4-98
TGGTGACAGGGTTGCGCGTAAACATGAAAAACAAGCTGATGCCGTTCTATGACAGAATGATGCTGCGCAAGAGATACATTATCGAAACCATTAACGACATGCTGAAGAATACGGCACAGATTGTACATTCACGCCATAGATCTGTAAGCAACTTTATCATGAACCTTATTTCTGCCTTGGGAGCATATTGTTTCTTTGATAACAAGCCAAAGGCATTGAAAGGATACTGCATCGAAGACACGAAGCAACTTACATTGTTCTAAGGACAGAATAATCTCTTTCGATTCTTTATATATAGCCCATGTCTGATGGTATGGGAAGAGAATTCACGTATCTGTCTTCACATGCAACTAATCGCTATTTTATCCCGAATTGGGGTA
>NZ_NPJC01000057.1:0-49363 GCF_002251405.1 Prevotella sp. P4-98
TGTTACTTTAAGCTTTGATCACTATAAAGTTACTGATAATCAGCCACTTAACCAAATTTTATTAGTTATATTACGTTAATTAACTCCTTCATTTTCAAACGATTACGTTAGAATTAACAGAGTATTGACCTAAAACAAATACACTGAATTTGCTATAAATTCAGTGTATTTGCTTGTATGATCAGCACAATGGCTGAGTATAGTCAGTGTGTCTGCTCAGTAAGCGCGGTGGCTATACTGTTTCTGCTTGGTAGCCACATCTGCGAAGCCACCTGCTTGGCAGTTTGTCCGCTAAAACGCCCTTCCTTCTTGCTCTTAGCCTGCACGTCGGCCATAGTACTCCATGCAAGTGCAAGTACTACGAGGATAAAGAGAATTCGTTTGCTCATATCATTTATCGATTATTACAAATGCTATCAATACGGCCACTTTGCAGCAGCGACACCTTCGGTGACACCTGTCATCATATTGGTATTAAATACTTTGATGTTTGAACGATCGATAATACTCATGCCATTGCCAGTATTTACATCCCATGCATAAGGAATACAACCGTTGTTGATTGCATAACTTGTCACAGCAGCATACCAAGCCTTGATAGATGCATCATGGATAGGATCTTGTCCGATGGAGAAACGCTGGTCGGCTCCAAACTCTCCGATGATTACTGGAATGCCGTTGTCAACAAACGCAGTCTTCAGCTTCGCCATCTGGTTTTTGACATAGTTCTCTGTATAATTGCTGTTGGCATTGCGATTGGCATCCGAACCGGTATTGCCTTTACCCCAATAGTACCACATTTTTCCCCAACTCTCATCTTTGTTCATCATTGTGAACTGATAGGGATCATAGAAGTGAACTTCCATCATCAAACGACCGGTATGTTTGTCGTTCAACTTAGAATAATAGTTGTTCTTTACTGTCTTGTCGATATTGGTTTCTGGACCTTGAACCACCAATACGCGATATTCGTTATTACCGCCAGTGGCACGCACAGCATCGATAAAGGCCTGCTCATATTCAGCCAAACGGCTTGCCAACTTATCGTCAGCAATATTCTTGCCGTTGTCCTGATAGGCTCCGCCAACACCTGGCTCGTTGAGACCAGCAAAGATAACATGGTCGTCATAGTCTTTGAAAGCCTCTGCAATCTGTGTCCAGATCTTGGTAAGCTGTTGTTTCTTGAGTGCTACGTCAGCATTCGCTGTGAATCCGTCGTGCTCCAGCCAACCGCCATCCCAGTGCTGGCTGAGTACTACGTAGAGATCAGCATCAACACAATAGTTAACAATTTCCTTAACGCGTGCCATCCATTGTGGATCGATGGTGCAGTTGTTGGTATCGGTAATATGTCCCATCACCCATGCACAGGGGATGCGCACACTCTTGAAACCTTGCACCTTAATGAAATTGATGAGCTCCTTGGTAGTTGTAGTTTTCTGCCATGCTGTCTCTGTAGAAACTCCAACGCTCTTCCATGAGTTAGTATTGCTACCAGCCTCCATGGTATTGCCGAGATTCCATCCGGGATACATCAACTTTGCCACCTGCATGGCAGTTTGTCCGACAAAACGCCCTTTTTTCTTGCTCTTAGCCTGCACGTCGGCCGTAGTACTCCATGCAAGTGCAAGTACTACGAGGATAAAGAGAATTCGTTTGCTCATATCATTTATCGATTATTACAAATGCTATCAATACGGCCACTTTGCAGCAGCGACACCTTCGGTGACACCTGTCATCATATTGGTATTAAATACTTTGATGTTTGAACGATCGATAATACTCATGCCATTGCCACTATTTGTATCCCATGCATAAGGAATACAACCGTTGTTGATTGCATAACTTGTCACAGCAGCATACCAAGCCTTGATAGATGCATCATGGATAGGATCTTGTCCGATGGCGAAACGCTGGTTGGCTCCAAACTCTCCGATGATTACTGGAATGCCGTTGTCAACAAACGCAGTCTTCAGCTTCGCCATCTGGTTTTTGACATAGTTCTCAGTATAATTGCTGTTGGCATTGCGATTGGCATCCGAACCGGTATTGCCTTTACCCCAATAGTACCACATTTTTCCCCAACTCTCATCTTTAGCCATCGCTGTGAACTGATAGGGATCATAGAAGTGAACTTCCATCATCAAACGACCGGTATGTTTGTCGTTCAACTTAGAATAATAGTTGTTCTTTACTGTCTTGTCGATATTGGTTTCTGGACCTTGAACCACCAATACGCGATATTCGTTATTACCGCCTGTGGCACGCACAGCATCGATAAAGGCCTGCTCATATTCAGCCAAACGGCTTGCCAACTTATCGTCAGCAATATTCTTGCCGTTGTCCTGATAGGCTCCGCCAACACCTGGCTCGTTGAGACCAGCAAAGATAACATGGTCGTCATAGTCTTTGAAAGCCTCTGCAATCTGTGTCCAGATTTTGGTAAGCTGTTGTTTCTTGAGTGCTACGTCAGCATTCGCTGTGAATCCGTCGTGCTCCAGCCAACCGCCATCCCAGTGCTGGTTGAGTACTACGTAGAGATCAGCATCAACACAATAGCTAACAATTTCCTTAACGCGTGCCATCCATTGTGGATCGATGGTGCAGTTGTTGGTATCGGTAATATGTCCCATCACCCATGCACAGGGGATGCGGACACTCTTGAAACCTTGCGCCTTTATGAAATTGATGAGTTCCTTGGTAGTTTTAGTTTTCTGCCATGCTGTCTCTGTAGAAACTCCAACGCTCTTCCATGAGTTAGTATTGCTGCCAGCCTCCATGGTATTGCCGAGATTCCATCCGGGATACATCAACTTTGCCACTTGCTTGGCATCATATTTGATATTGCCAGAAGGATCGGGATTAGAATCAGGCTTAGTCTCACCCTTCTCCTGTGTAACACTTACGGTTTTGCTCTCTGCACCGGCTTTTACGGTAATTGTAGCAGTACGCTGTTCGGTAGTGGTATTGGCTTCAACAGTTACATTGATAGGAGTGACCTTCAGCGTAGGAGTTTTCTCACCAATAGTCACCACACACCATGCAGCATCACTTGAAGCTGTAACATTCTGACCGGCACGTGCACTAATAGACTTCTGACCGCCATCTTTAGTAAACGACAGTGAGGTTGGGGTTACGGTTAATCCCTCTACGGCAGGGCCATCATCCGGATCATCATCGCCACAAGCAACAAAAGCCACGGAACCCAACAGGCACATTCCGACCTTCATCAGATAATTTGTAAGTTTTTTCATAGTTTTATTTCCCAATCGTTAGGTATTTTTAGTGTTGCACTAATTACTTATTTTCCGCGAGACAACCAAGCATCACCTTGTCTTTTTTTTAAGGCTATTGGGGCATGATTATCAAGGTTTAGAGGTGGAGAAGTCCCATCCTTAAGGTTTGTTTTTTACCTTAGCCATACGATCCACTTGTTCCTTGACCACTTGCAAGGTAGTGGTATCGCCGGCAAAGACTGAGTTGAGGCCTTGTGCCTCTTGTGCAGGATCGTTGGTGTAGGGATCGCCCACCACCCATTGTTCGTGTAGCGGTTTGGCAAATCCTCCCCATCCCCAGAAGTTGCATCCTGCAAATTTTCCGCCGCTCTCGGCATTATCTGCCACAAGCGAGAACACATATTTATAATAGCCATCGCGTCCCTTAGTTGGGGTGCCGAGGTCATATTTCATACCATCGCGGGGATAGCCAAACTCTTCCATAACAAGCGGTTTGCCCAACTTATCGCAGATGGCGAGATGCTTGTCTATATACTCTTTGGTATTCTGACATGCTCGGTCGAGGTTTTCGATGAGTGAGTCGGGCTTTGCCCATCCCCAATTGTAAGGCCAAAGGTGCACATTGCAATAGTCTATATTCTTATCAGCACAAATGCGCTCATAGCAGTCATAGTCGTTTTCGCATCCCCATGAGCCTTCGCTACCTATACTGATCAGGTGGTTTTTATCTATAGAACGGATCAGTGCAGAAGCCTCAGCAAGCCACTTCTCAAAGGCAGGCAGTTGTTCTTTAGCAAAGGCGCGAGGTTCATTGCCTATCTGCCACGACATGATAGCAGGATCTTCTGTATATTTTTTACCCGTATAACGGTTGGTGCGTCCGAGGATAAAGCGCACGTAATCGTAGAAGAGTTCGTGGGCTTTGGCATTGCTGGCATACTGTGCCACAAAATTCATATAAGCTGGATATCCTTCTTCGTTAGGACGTGGAGCTTTTCCTGCACCGGCATGTTGCAGATAGAAGCTATATCCCCCACTCCATTCCCATGAATTGTTCAGATAGAGCACAGCTACCATATTGCGCTTGCCCATCTCCATCAACAGATAGTCGAGGCCTGCAAGAATTGTATCGTTATAAACGCCAGGTGCTTCCTGCAGTGTTGGTTCCACCTTGGTCGTCACACCACGCTCACCATCGCTACCTACGAGGATGCGAAGATTGTCGATACCCATGCGTTTCATCTCGTCGAGTTCCTTGACGAGACGGTCGCGGTCACCTCCTTGTCCTTCGCTACCGAGGATAGCACCATACCAGAAGTTGGTTCCTACGTAATAGTATGGTTTACCATTACGCATGAAGTGTCCGTTTTCAACGCTAATATACTGTGATTCTTGCGCTTGCTGTTTGCAGGCACATAATGCAATAGCCATTACAAAAAGGGATAATAGTTTTCTCATTACGAAGTTATTGGTTTCAGCGAATGCAAAGATAGGAATTATTTTTGAAACCCACAAATATATTTTGTGATATTTATCATATTTTTAACATCTCACACAACAAATCACCATTATTTCTTTGCGTGCTATAACATTTTGTTATCTAGCGTTATAAATGCACCTTAAAATCGTCTATGATATAGATTGGTATTCAACAAAGGTGGGGCATAGAGCCCGTCATGGCCCCAGCCCCACCTCTTTTATTTCAGAGAAACGCTATGCGTATGATTATTTGGCTGCATTGACTATAGCGTCAGCCACTTCTTCCATGCTCCATTTGAAGCTTGATTCCTTACGATCGTTTCCATCCACAATGCCCATCCAGTAGAAGGCTGCTGCATTATACTGTTTGCAAAGGGTAGTCATATCCGAAGCTTGCTTGCCGGCTTCGAGTTTTTCCTCATGGGTAGAGTTCTTGTTGATGGTGTCTTCATTCTCACCATTTGAACCATATTCACCTATTACTACAGGATAACCTTGGTCCATGATATACTTTTTGAGCATCGCAAACATATTGGTGATTTCTCTCGTACACTCGGCAGTCCAGTGTTTATTATAGGTATTCACCCAATTCCAAGGAGCATAGGTATGAACCTCAACGGCGAGGTGGCTCTGATTACCGCAGGGATCGGTGGGTATTACGAGTTTCTGCAGATTCTTCTCTATAGGTGATGCGGCATAAGTAGTCACAATGAGGTTGCGATATTTATTTTTGCCACCAGTAGAGCGTACCGCATCTACAAAGTCTTGCGCATACTTGTTGATATAGTCGAGGTTGGCCTCATTGTTTGGTGTGTTCCATTGGGCAGAGCCATCACTTCCTGTCAACAACTCGTTGTATCCTTCAAAAACGAGTTTTTCACTATAGTTTTTGAAATGGTCGGCAATCTGTTTCCAGAGATACTTAAACTTAGCATTAGACGCTGCATAGGTAGTGCCATCGGCTTTCAACCATGCGGTTTTGTCTGCTCCAGTATCGTGGTGCACGTTGAGAATACAATACATATCGTTATCCAACACATAGTTGACCACTTCTGCCACACGGTTCATCCATGCCTCATCCACATTGCCTGCACTATCCATATGGTCTTTCCATGTCACAGGAACGCGGATTGCGGTAAAGCCTTTTTCCTTCATCTTCTTCATCAGGAAAGCCTCGGTCTTGGGTTGTCCCCAACAGGTTTCTTGATTCAAACCTGTTGAACCTTCAGCCCATGCATCGAGTGTATTACCCAGATTCCATCCGGCTATCATATTCTTCACAGCAACCGAAGCCGACTCATATTCGTCGTTGCCAAGGTCTGGCTTTTTAAACATGGTAAAGCTGAAAGATACTGGTTCAGATGGTTTCGCACCATTATTAGATACTACATAACCTTGAGGAATGTTCACACCAATGGTCGCGCCTTCTTCCTGACAATCCAAATCGAATTCGAGTGTTGCCACTGAGAATTTCAAATTTGCTGGAGTTGATGTAGTTCCGGTGATTTTGATGTCATCGGCTCCTATTACGCGCTTTGACGGTGTGCTATAAACCACCTTCACGTGAACATTGCCAAGAGCAACATCTTTCGTTCCATTTGCGGGAGTTACTGAGATTGCTTTAGGAGCTGTTCCCGCAGGTGCAGGGTCTTTGGAATCGTCACCACCACAAGCTGCGACAGAGAGTATGATTCCAAAAAATGCCAAGAGGCACAATACTTTTTTCATAATAATATGTTTTTTGTTTGTGAATAATCGGGTGTAAGTCTTTCGCTATTTCATTTAGCGCCTGCAAATATACTCATTTTTGCGTCAACTGCCAAGCTTTTCCTATTTAAAATATATTAAGGCGAAATAACTCTGATGCTAATAATAGTATCGGCACAGCAGAGCATCCACCTACACGCATATAGTTTTCAATGTAATGTATTTTTTCGCAGAGTAACAAACGTTTCTTCTCGCGTACACGCGCACGCGATATTTTGATTTTTGCAACCACCGACCACAACATGTTTCTTAAGCACTGTGACTCATCTACTTATATAATTCTTGATAAAAATTTATGACCACCAATCGACCACCAATCGACCACCAATCTGCCCATTTTTGGAAGATTCGACCATTATGTGCCTTCAAGATGGTAGAAAAACGAAATGTTGAGCATTTCTCTTTTCGGTAGTAATCTGTAAACTGATTTCACACAAAATGAATACGTTTATAGCATTCTGACTATTTTGCCAGATTTTTTCCTACATTGGCAATACCTTTGTCAAACGTTAGTTCATACCTTTGCCAAACGTTGAAAAACACTTGTGTCAAACGTTGAATAACACTTGTGTCAACGTTGGAAAATACTTTTATCAAACGTTGGATAACACTTTTACCAAACGTTGGATAATACCTTTATCAAACGTTGGATAACACTTTTACCAAACGTTGGATAACACTTTTATCAAACGTTGGATAATATTTTTATCAGACATTAGAAAAGAGCTGAAAATACTATGCAGGCTGGGACTACCGCCCATCTACACATAAACCAATGCACATAAGCGGATGATTATATCTTTAGACAACGATGTTCGATGGGTGTTCGACAATTCGGCATTTCAGCCTTCAAACACAGACATAACCAACTGTTTGATTGGATGTTACGCAAACAAGATGTTCGATGTTCGATAAAAATCTGAAAACTGAAAATTATGTATGCGACAACGGCAGACATCAGAAGTTTTCTGCCTGATGATAAGCTATCAATCCCTCCAACGGACTTTTCAAAACTGTGCCAATACAGTAACCTTCAGCCTCAGCAGCCACTTCCAACTCGCTACAATAGTAGAAAGCCATACTTCCAACAAATCCGACAGGCAAATCTAGTCTTTGATACACTGTCAGATTACGACGAAAGAACTGCCTGAAATTATCAATCACCATGCTGCGTACGCCATCTCTGTCAAGGTTTCGATGAATAAATGGTGACAATGATGCCAACCATCGATTAGCTAAAGGTTGGCGATAGACACGATCGATAACATCAGCCATCGTCAAATGAAACTCAGAAAGAAACGCTTCGCGCAAGGCGGATTGAGCAGACTCCTTAAATATAAGGTTGAGAAACTGCCGACCGAGCACTGCCCCACTACCCTCATCGCCAAGAATATAGCCCAACGGCGGAGTGTTCATCACAATATTTTGTCCATCGTACAGACCAGAATTGGCTCCTGTACCAAGGATACAGGCAATACCTTCTGCACGACCACATACCGCACGTGCTGCCCCCAGCAAATCGCCTTCTGCCTGCACATCGGCATGTAAAAATACCGACATAAGCAGTTGACGCATCATCGGTTGCAATTCGGGACGCAAACCGCTACCATAGAAAGCCACATGACCAACCGTAGCCTCTGCCGGAAGCGACGGAAGAAGCTCCTCACGCAACACACGATCTATGACTTCAGCAGACTGATGAAAAGGATTGATACCTTGCGTCTGACATTGGCAGACAAGGGTTTCGCCAGCCTGCAGCGCCCAGTCGGTTTTGGTACTGCCACTGTCGGCAATGAGTTGGCAATGTGAATATGAGGTGGTCATCGGCATAGTTCTTATATTTCCTTGCAAAGGTACAAAACTTTTGTGATAATCATACGAAACAAAGAAATAATGAAGTTAAAAAGGAAAAATAAACCACTATCCGGAAGAATCTCATAGGATGTTTACGAATTTTTGTAGGCAGAATAGCGTTAAACTTCTTCATTCGCTTTATCGTCTCAACTTTTCTTTGTAACTTTGCGCCAATAATTACCCAATACAGAACCATCCGATTGAATATGAAAAGAATACTGACGGTGCTCATCGCACTGACCATCACGCTCGCCAGCCATGCTGTGCTGAAAGAGAAAGACCTTCCACAGACCCTACATATCCTGCGATCAGAGCTCACTGACTTTCATCGTGAGCTGACAGAACGGTTGGAGTTGAGCAAAACGCAAAACAAGAAAGTGCGCGACCAACTATTTGCAACCATGGAGCGGTCAAACCAAAATGCACTGATGCTCTACTCGCAAAAACAGGATTATGTATTTGACTTGACCTATGCTTGCCATGAAGCCACCGAACAGTATCATGAGTTTAGGCAGCAACAGTTGCCTTTTAACACGTGGATAAACAAGCTTAATAGCAACATAGCACGCTACGATTCACTCATCGTGTCACTTCGATCTATGCCTGTAATGATGCTCGACGACCATGCAAAAACCGACCGAAGCGTATGTCTCACCCTCGCCACCAACATTCGCAACAATTTGGAAGAAAGTCGTGGAACAATGAAAGAATACATCACCTTCTACGACATGACGGAGAAGCGGCTCGCCTATCTCAACGACTATGCACAGAAACGATACAACGACATACAAACAAGTATCTTCCGCAATGGTGGAGACAGCTATATTTCCATTCTTACCAATTGGCCGCAACAGTGGACTACCACCATGCAGACGGTCACAAAGAAATACCAACCCAATGCCAAATCGCAATGGGATAGCCGATGGATTGTGGGACTGCTTGTTTCTATCCTCATCTATGCCATCATCGCTACACTACTCAACTATGTGGTTATCCACTATGTAGTGCCAAAGCGATTCCGCACCAAGGAGTTTCTAAAAAAACAAGCCTGTATCACCATGGCCACCACCACGGTGACTTTCGGCCTCATTCTCGCCATCATGCTAACTGTATCACAGCAGCATTTCTTCATCATGGCATGCGGACTGTTGGTCAATTTTGCATGGTTGATGGGTGCCATCCTTATCTCACTCTTGCTACGTGTCAATGGCAGTCAGATTAAGAGCGCCTTCCGCATCTATACACCACTTTTAGCTGTAAGTTTCCTGGTCATCGTATTCCGTATCATTCTGATACCTAACGAACTCGTCAATCTGATATTCCCACCCATCCTCGTGCTCTGCGCCCTGTGGCAATGGAGCGTGATCAGACGCCACAACAAGAACATTCCGAAATCGGACATGTTCTACACCTATATCACACAAGCGGTATTTATCACATCTGTGGTATGCTCATGGATAGGCTACACCCTATTTGCCGTGCAATTGCTCATCTGGTGGACAATGCAGCTCACATGTATCCTCACCATCACCTGTGCGTTGCAATACCTTAAAATTTATGGTATCAAGCACCACTACGAAGAGATGCCCATCTCCAAAACATGGGCTTACGACCTACTCTATCAGGTATTACTGCCTGTGCTGGGGGTAATATCGGTCATGATCAGTTTCTATTGGGCTGCAGATGTATTCAACCTGACAGACCTATGCTGGAAGATATTCTATGCCAAGTTTGTTGACCTCAGCAATCTGAAACTCAGCATCGTATCGCTGGCATTTGTCATCAGTCTGTGGTTCCTATTCTCGTACATTTGTACTACTGTACTGCAGTTTCTACGCATGCATTACCGCAGTTCTGACCCATCGACAGCAGCAAGCCGAGAAGTAATGGGAAAGAATGTAACACAGGTTTTGGTATGGGGCGCATGGTTCCTCATCACGATGAGCGTACTCGGTGTGTCGCTCGAATGGCTGATGGTAGTGACAGGCGGACTGTCAACGGGTATCGGATTTGCATCGAAAGACATCATCGAAAATATCTACTACGGTATTTCTCTCATGACAGGACGCATCAAAGTAGGCGATTGGATTGAAGTGGATGGAACCATGGGAAAAGTGACTACCATCAACTATACATCGACCATTGTAGAGTCAGTATATGGTGAGGTGATTACCTTCCAAAACTCACAGTTGTTCTCTAAAAACTACAAGAATCTGACTCGCAACCATGGGTATATACTGACAACTATACACTACGGGGTGGCATACGGAAGTAACTTGCAACAAGTGATGGAACTGGTTGACACGGCTGTCAACAATATGCACCACCAATGGACTGACCCTACCAAGACAGCCAAATCGGTTGTGGGCGAACTGGCTGACTCAAGTATCAATCTCAAAATATTCGTATGGTCGGAAGCTACCAAGCGTTCACATGTGACAAGCGATGTGCTCAAAACCATCTACGACACGCTCAATGCCAACGGCATCGAGATTCCATTTCCACAACAAGATATACATCTGCACAACAACTAATACTCATACAGAATACAGTTCGCCCGGCAGTTCCGATGGAATTGCCGGGCGAATGATTATTGTAACGTAATAACTGTCGCTATACTTTAAAAATTGTAGTAGAGACCGAAAGTCAGATTGTTGCCGTCAAGAGCTACACCATAAGTGTTAGTAGCTTTGGCACCATCGTAATCATCCTTTGAATTCTGATAACCCAACCAACCGAAATGGGTAACAAAGCTCAGTTTATCGTTCAGATTAACTGCTACTCCGGGACGTACACCAAGACCGAAAGTATTGTTCTTCACGCTACCATTATCAGAGTGGATATAGTCGAGACCAGCATCAACAAAAACGTCAACACACTTAAATTTCAGAGCGGTATAGCGCAAATAAGGGCTGATACGAAACTGCTTGTCCTTCTGAGAAACAGTAACTGTAGATCCTGCTACTGTCTTTTCAACAGACACTTCATCCTGAGCATAGCCAAGAACGATACCTACGGCAATGTTATCCTCAAGTTTGAAACCAAGTTCCGGCAGAATTTGGAAGTTGTTCTTGGTTGTTCCATCGTGTGAACTACCAATAAATCCAACACTACCACCCACATAAACCTGGGCACTTGCCACTGTAGCCACTACAAGAGCTACGAGAGTCATGAAACATTTTTTCATTGTTTTGTTGTTTTGAAGTTTAAGAATTGAAGGATGGGAAAACTAACCTCCGAGAATAAAATCTGTTGCAAATATAGGGATTCTCACTATAAAAATAGCATATTTTGCTTTTTTTCGAGTGTGGCAATCATTTTGTTGACACAAAATAAGATTATCCGCGTTTTTTTGCTTAACTTTGCCACGTAATATAAATATAAAATAATTTGCTTAACTTTGCGTCTTAAAACATACAGGACAACATGAAAGCAACATTCATTGCAGGGCCTTGCGTTATCGAGTCAGCCGAACTACTCGATACTGTGGCTAAAAAACTGGTGGACATCAACAACCGATTGGGCACCGACATTATTTTCAAAGCTTCGTTCGACAAAGCGAACCGCACATCGATCCACTCTTTCCGTGGACCGGGTATTGACCGTGGACTGCAGATGCTGGCAGATGTAAAAACCAAATATGGCCTACGCCTACTTACCGATATACACGAAGCATGGCAAGCCAAACCGACAGGCGAAGTGGTAGATATAATACAGATACCGGCATTCCTCTGTAGGCAAACAGACCTTCTCGTAGCAGCTGCACAGACCGGGCGTATCGTCAATATCAAAAAAGCGCAGTTCCTAAGCGGACAGGACATGCGCTATCCCGTAGAGAAAGCACGCGAGGCCGGAGCTACAGACGTATGGCTCACAGAGCGTGGCAACATGATGGGATACAATAATCTGGTAGTGGATTTCAGAAACATACCCGACATGCTGGAGATCGTTCCCAACGTCATCATGGACTGCACACATAGCGTACAACGCCCAGGCGGTGCAAACGGAAAAACCGGCGGTGACAGACGTTTCGTACCACAGATGGCTATGGCGGCAAAAGCCTTCGGAGCCACAGGATGGTTCTTTGAAGTACATCCAGACCCAGACAACGGACTGAGCGATGCCGCCAATATGCTGGAACTAGACCGTCTGGAAGAACTGATAACAAAACTTCTGAAAAACGACTAACAACAACCAAACGATCAATGACAACAAGAGAATACGCCATACAATGTATTAAAGACGAGGCACAGGCTGTGCTCGACATGATACCACAACTGGATGACAACTTCGACAAAGCCGTAGAACTCATCTACGACTGCCATGGAAAAGTGATTGTCACCGGTGTTGGCAAAAGCGGACACATCGGTGCAAAGATTGCTGCCACACTGGCATCTACAGGCACACCGTCGTTTTTCATCAATCCACTCGATGTATATCATGGCGACCTTGGCGTCATGTCGAAAGGCGATGTGGTACTCGCCATTTCCAATTCAGGACAGACCGACGAACTGCTACGCTTCATACCAATGGTACTCCACATGGAGATTCCTATCATAGGAATGAGTGGTAACCCAACGTCATTACTTGCAAAATACTCCACCTGTCACCTCAATGTCGCAGTAAAAAAAGAGGCTTGTCCACTCAATCTCGCACCAACCAGCAGCACAACGGCAACACTTGTTATGGGCGATGCACTGGCTGTGGCACTGATGGAAAAACGCCATTTCCGACCACAAGACTTTGCACAATTCCATCCCGGTGGCGAACTCGGCAAGCGATTACTGACCACTGCACAAGATGTGATGATTACCGAAAAACTCCCTATCCTATCACCCGATATGCATTTGGGCGATGCCATTATACTGGTAAGCAAAGGTAAACTCGGACTGGGAATAGCTATCGTAGACGGACAAATTGCCGGACTTATCACCGATGGTGACATTCGACGCGCCATGGAAAGATGGCAGGCCGAATTCTTCGACCGCACTGTGGCAGACATCATGACACGTACGCCAAAGAAGGTTTCGCCACAAGCCAAAATCTCTGAAGTACAGAAAATAATGAATCAAAACAAAATACATAACGTGCTCGTGGTCAATGAACAAAACCAACTTTTGGGAGTCGTTGACCGTTATGCTTGCGTATTGTAATAACAGATACTGACAATGAAAGTGCTGAAAAAACTATTAATCATCCTCATGCTGGCCATGCCAATCGCAGCAGCCGGCATCTATTTGTTTAAAACGCTTGATGTGCGCAACGGACTGACCAGTAGTCAGATTAACTGCATACTTAAAGACTCAAGAGGATATGTATGGATGGGAACACCTGCGGGGCTATACCGCTACGATGGCTATACCTTTAAGAGTTTTCAGAGCAACTCACAGGATGGTTCATCACTACCCGACAGCTATATCATCAGTCTGCAGGAAGCATTGGACGGTAACATCTGGGTGCAAACCCTCACTGGATTCTGCGTCTATCACCCACAAACAGAAACATTCGAACGAGATATGAAACAGGTTTATACCGCTATGGGCATTGAAGGACAACCCACCGTGGTATATTTCGATAGACACAAAAACCTGTGGGCTGCCATTCCAAACAAAGGTGTGGTAGCCTATAACATGCAACAACAATTGCTCTATGAATTTGGTTATACCAACGACGCACACGGCGTGCCACAGGGAACTATATGTTCAATCGGTGAATGTCGAGATGGCGCAGTCATCGTGTACAACGATGGTCGACTGGTTTGCTGCGACGTAATGCACCAACAGCATACCGTATGGCAGACTGACTTTATTGCTCAACAACATCTGCGCCATACCTCTTCACTCAAAGTCTTTGCTGACAAAAACGATGTGATATGGCTCTACGGACAAGGCACACTGATGCGCTACAATAAAACCTCTAACACTTGGGATACTACCATAGGCAATCAACTGGGACTCACTGGTGTATCGGTGGATCACAGCGTCAATGGCATAGTGGGCGACAAAGCTGGAAATATATGGATAGGTACAGACCGTATGGGACTCATCAGAACAAATACTGAGGCACAAATCATGGAACCTGTACGTCCCACCAACGGTATCGATGCACGCACACAACAGGAAACTATCGGCATACAAAGCCTATACGTAGATGATACTGACCTGCTTTGGGTGGGAACAGAGAAATCGGGTGTAGCATTCTACGGCGACAACATCTATAAATTCCAAAGCAATTTCAATGGCGATATCACTGCCATCGCACAGGACAACAGCGGTCGCATATGGTTTGGTACAAGTGACCATGGTGTAATAGGCTACGAGGGAACTCTTGCCAGCCAGAAGGTTTCGTGCATGACAACAACCTCTGACGGAAGCCTTTGGGTGGGTTCACGACAGAACGGACTGACTCGCATCAAAGATGGATATGCTAAGATCTTCTCTGTTGCCCGTGATAGTGCAAAGACGCTGATCGATGACCATGTCAATGCACTAACCAGCGATAAGTTCGGCAACGTATGGATTGCAACCAACGGTGGACTGCAGGTATTCAACCCACAGATGAATACCTTCTCCTCATATACACGTGAAAATGGTATGCTCAACACCAACAATGTGACCTGTCTGTTCTACGGGAAAAACAACACAATGCTGGCAGGAACGGCAGAAGGTCTTATCGTATTGAACCTCTCTACACGTGACAAAACCGTGCTGACAGGAAACAAATCAAATCTAAAAACGTTTACCAACAACTATATCACACAGGTATACGAAGACTCAAGAGGATTGATCTGGGTTGGAACACGCGAAGGTTTGAATATTCTGAACTTGGAAAACGACACGCTCAACTATCTCACAGAGAAGAACGGACTCTGCAACAACTCTATATGCGGTATTACAGAAGATAAAAACCACAACCTATGGGTGACCACAAGCAATGGTATTAGCCGTATCGTAGTGCAGCGTAACCATGAAAATGGTACATTCAACTATGGTCTCTACAACTACAATACCAGCGACGGACTGCAAAGCAATGAGTTTAATATGGGTGCCATACTCACTAAAGCAGACGGAAATGTGCTCTTCGGAGGTCTCTATGGAGTGAACTGGGCAAGACAATCGGGCAAGAACGACCAGGAACGTTTACCAAAAGTGATGCTCACACAGCTCTTTGTAGGAGAAGAGGAAATACAGATAGGTCATGAATACGATGGACATGTGATTCTCGTACAAGCTCTCAACGAGAGCGGGCGCATTGAACTGAAGAATGGTCAAAACAACTTCACCATCAAATTCGCTGCAGGTAACTACAACCAAGGCGAGCGCCTGCAGTTCATGTACTGGATGGAAGGACGCGACAACTACTGGCGCAACGGCGATGCACTGCTTCACGGTGTGAAATTCCGCAATCTCAGCAGTGGAACATACACCCTTCACGTTAAAGCAGTAAGCGCCAATGGTGCTGTCAGCAATAAAGAACGTACCCTCGAAATTGTTATCGACCGCCCATGGTGGTTGTCATGGTGGATGCTCACCATCTACGTTGTCATCGCCATCATCATACTATGCACTTGGCGATATGGATTCAAGAAGATGAGAACACTGATGCTCCACAAACGCACCGTTATAGACGAACTGAAACGACAGCGTGAAGAAATAAAACTGGCAAGTGATGACCTACGTCAACCTATGGCCAGAATGACAACAATCATCGGAAATCTTTCTGAACAGGAACACTCTCTTGAAGGAAAAGAACAACTCAACTCTCTCCACTTCCAAATGCTACAGGTCATCACCCGTATCTCAGAAATGCAAACTACACTGGAGCATCCGGAAGAAAAAGCCGAGAACAAAACCCATGACAGACTGGAGTTGGGTGCAAGAGGTAGTCTCGATTTGTCGCAAGTAGAAGCTCCTGCACTGACGGCAGATATCAAGCCTATACGCATCGAAACTACCACTCAACAGGATATTCACGTGATGATAATCGATGATAACCACGAGTTTTTGTTGTTCCTCAAAGCCCATCTGCGCGAAATTTACCATCTACATCTCTATGATGATATTAAGAAAGCACGGGCTGAAGTGGAAGCATTGCACCCTGACCTCATTGTCTGCAAAGATGACATGAACTATATGACAGGTAGTATGCTCTGCAACCAGTTGAAGAGTAATCCACGTACCGAGCGCATCAAATTCGTACTATTGACAGATCAAGTGATGTCTCAGGAAGATATGAACAACAATAATATCACGCTCTCGGCTGACGATTATATTGCTAAACCGTTTAACGTACAAGAGGCTGTTTCACGTTTCAACGTACTACTCGGACTGGGTGCCGCTCTGGTAGCTCACGACACTATCGAAGGCTATGAAACACGCCGACTGGAGAGTCAGAACTCCAGCATGACGACAGCTACGTTGACCAGCAAACCCAGTAGAAAGCCGATTGATGAAGAAGCTACAACTCCTGAGCCGTCAACAACTGACGAGCAAGAGCAGAAGCAAGAAGACAACCCCGTACAGAGCGGCAAGGAAATTGCACGTCAATACTATGGGGACGGTACTATCGGCGACTACTCTATGAGTAGCATCATGGACCAACAACTCATGAGAAATGTGGAACAATATGTACTGCAAAATATGAGCCGCGGACAAATCAGCGTAGAAGAGATGGCTTCGGCGATGGGTATGGGACGTGTACCTTTCTTCCATAAGATACGCAATATCACAACCAAGACACCTGCCGAACTGGTTCGCGAAATTCGACTGAAACATGCCTGCACACTGCTGGTCAATACCAACCTCAACCTCAATGAGCTGGCTATCAACATCGGATTCATGACTGCCGAAAACTTTATCAATATCTTCCAATCCAAGTATGGCATGACTCCACTGGAGTACCGAATGAAACACAGCAAGTAATAGTAACAAAACAATCCAGCAAGCAGCAAGAAAACAAACATGTTACGACATAAGGTTCTAACCCTGTTTTTCCTACTATCACTATCAGCGAGTGCTCAAACGAGCGACTCGCTGATTGTTCGTACACTCAAAGCAAACGGAATACGCTTCTCCCACGACAATAGTGTAACACTACTCATGTCGGGACAGGAGAAATTCGACGATATGTTCAAAGCTATCCGACAAGCAAAAAGCAGCATCCACCTGGAGTATTTCAACTTCCGCAACGACAGTATCGCATCGTTACTCTTTGATATTCTCAGAGAGAAACGTCGCGAAGGTGTTGAAGTAAGAGCCATGTTCGATGGATTCGGCAACGACTCCAATAACCAGCCGCTACGCAAACGTCACCTTAAGAAATTGCGTGCCGACAGTATCAATATCGTAGAATACTCCCCTATCCGCTTCCCTTGGATTAACCATATCTTCGGTCGCGACCATCGAAAAATTGTAGTTATCGATGGTAAAGTGGCTTATACAGGTGGAATGAATGTGGCAGACTATTATATAAAAGGTACGAAACAAGTAGGGGAATGGCGCGATATGCACTGTAGAATAGAAGGCGATGCCGTCAACGAACTGCAAGCCATATTTATCAGAATATGGAACCGTACTACTGGCGAAAATGTACATGGCGCAAAATACTATCGTGGCGGTACAGACACAAAATTTGTAGGACTCAAGCCCGATACGACAGCAACAGCAGGCCGAAAGACAGTAGCTATTATCAACCGTGAGCCCTATCGTACGCCAGCAATTATGCGTACCTTTTATATTAATGCCATCAATCAGGCACAAGATTCTATCAAGATTATCAATCCCTACTTCACACTCATTCCCAAAGTGACAAAAGCATTGACACGTGCTATCCGCAGAGGTGTAAAGGTTGAAATCATACAGTCAGCGAAAAGTGACATTCCCCTTACACCAGACTGTGCCTACTATCAGGCACATAAACTGATGAAGCGTGGTGCCACTGTATGGATGTATAAACCCGGTTTCCACCATTCTAAAATCATGATGGTTGACGGACGTTACTGCACGGTAGGTAGTACCAATCTCGATGCCAGAAGTTTGAAATGTGACTTTGAAGAGAATGCAGTCATCGTAGATCGTTGTACCACACGCGAACTTGATGAGATGTTTATACGCGATACAAAAAAGAGTTTCTTACTAACTCCAACAACATGGAAACAATTCCGTACCCCATGGCAGAGATTCGTTGGTAAGTTTGCCCATCTCTTAGCTCCACTACTCTAACTCCATTTCTATGCCACATAATACTGTCATATCCATTTGCAAAGCATTGGCCATCATACTGATGGTCATCGGACATGCCGACTGTCCCGATGCTTTAGGAGCGTTTCTTTATGAATTCCACATGCCACTGTTTTTTATAACAGCTGGCTATTTCTTCTCTGTGCGATACATCAACGACGAGGCGACCTTTGTCAAAAAACGCTTCAAAGGACTATATCTTCCTTTTGTCACATGGTCGGTATTCTTCCTTATCCTCCACAACACGATGTTTGACATCGGTATTCTCAATGAGCAATACGGCAACTGGACCGGTGGAGTGACCCATCCCTATAGTCCTCATCGCATACAACAAAACCTTTGGACTATCTTTACTGCTATGGGGGGATATGATGAGTTTCTGTGTGGAGCATTCTGGTTTTTCCGTGGTCTGCTTGTAGCAAGTATCGGTTTCTTGGTTTGCTATAAGATTTCAAATAGAATTATAGGTTGGACAGACAGCACGCTGCAACAGCATACAGCGGGCAATACAACTGACAATACTACATGGAGTTCAAGAATAAGGCTGGTAATCTGTAACCACCGAACAGTCATTACCACGCTCTTGGTATGCTTGATTGCATTACTGCTTGCAGGATGGAAAGCCTATGAAGGCCTTCGCATTATCACTTTGGTACAAGGAGGTTACAGAGAATTGATGGGTATGTTCTTCTTCGGATGCGGATTTCTGTTTCGCCAATGGGAAGGACATTATAAAGCCACATGGTGGTCAACACTTGTGTTTGGTGTTGTAGTATGGTTGTTTTCCCATTATCTCACTGCCAACATGAACTGGCGTTCCACCTACACACAGTTTTTATCACTTCCGATTCCAGCCTTTTGTGGTTTTCTTATGACCTATAATATCGCACGATGGCTTGACCGTCATCCTGGACGTATCCATCGTTTTCTTGTATATTGCGGTGACCACACCCTGCCCATCTTCGTATTCCATATCATCAGCTACAAGGTTGTAAGTCTATTGAAGATTGCCTACTATGATTTGGATTTCGCACAAATCGGTTGTCACATGGTAATCCACTACAATGCCAAGGAAGATTATTTCTGGATACTTTATGCCATAGCAGGAGTTGGCATCCCATTAGGATGGACCTGGTGTTACCATAAGTTGAAACCCGTATTAGACGGTTACATCAACCGATAACGGGTATATCCATAATCCCTATAATATAACACAATCAAAATAATCCAAAATGCTGTCAGGAGAAACGCTGACAACATTTGGGACGAATATACTTAGCTTATGAATATCTGTTGTTAGGAGAATACAAGGTCGAGCATAAACTGTATCTCCGTAGGGTCAATACCTCTTTCACCTAACATCTGTCGGTCGAAATAATCAACATCATAGATTTTCTTATCTATCAATGAAAGATGCTTTCTAAAACTATCGACAGCATCCTTTACCTTTCGTTGCAACCAAAGACAATAACCATGGTTCAGATAATCGTCTGCTTGCATCATCTCCATCTTTATCAGCCGTTGGTAGAAAGTATCAGCCTGTTGCTCCCGATGGTCACAAACCAGAGTCCATGCCAATATGCGCATCACGGCAGCATCATCGGGGTGTTCATAATTGAGGCGATAGAGTAGTTGAAGACTTTCTTCATATCGTTTCTGATATAACAGACACACAGACTTATTGAGCATATAGCCCATTTTCTCTGGGCATTGTGCTATCAGTCGATCGTAGAGTTGTTCTGCCTTCTCATAGTCGGCATTGCCAAACAACTGTCGGGCATAGCCTGCTTCAGCGCGTTCATTATTGGAATCACACTCATAAGCCTTCTCGTAGTCACCTATCCACAGATAATACTGCAATCCGCGATGACTTTCTGCATAACTGTCGAGCAATCTTCTGCTACTTTCCGCCATCTTGCGTCGGCGCAACAGTTGCACTACATCATCCTTAAGCGGCTCTATCTTTGAGTCTCTAAATACATCTCGATCCATAAAGAGACATTCACCCATTTCGTGGTCATCGGTTACATGAAATGGGTTGCGATATTCGCTACGATAGGAATAAAGGCGGAAAAAACGATAAAGGTCCATAAGATATGATCGGCGCAATCGTTCAGCAGTGGGCTTAATACCCTGGTTGAGCATATCCAGCGGAACATCTCCCTGGTCCATAGTTTTCAACACTTCGGCAGGCATTGCATGGACAAACTTCTCAAAGCCTAATGCCATCGAGTATTTGTCACTATTGCAAAACTCGCCATTTGCCACTATCTGTCGGAGGAATGGATGCTTATCGCATGCCGCTTTGAAGGATTGCAACTGCGGATGGTCTATAAAAAAAGGTACAAACCAATTGCTCATATCTCGGAAGAAATCGAAACGTTTCATCTGTGAGAAACCACCGAAGAATACATCCGAGCCTTGTTTCTGCATATCCACCATGCGTCCAAACGATTCTTCCATCTTCTGCATTTTATCATCAAACTCTTCCGGATGGATCATCTCTTCGATATCTTCCTCTTCAAGCGCCTCAGGTTTGATGTGTAGCGGTTTATTTTTCAGTATATCTGGAATTATTTCCTGTTGTATTTTTGTTGCATCGCGCTCCGTACCCATACAATAGACCATCTGCATCTGCAGTTCGGTAAGTTCACGACATATGGTGTCTGACTGCAAGAGTTCTTCTATCATTTGGCGCTGTTCCGGATATACCTTATTCCACTGTTCGTCCATTCCCAGCACCCATCCCACAAGTGCTCTTTGCCGCACAGCCTCGTCGGTGCCATGGCGATAGACACGAATCATGGTTTTGAATTTTACAATATCAAACTGGATGAGCAACGATAGCGTAATTGCCGATACCAATATCTGCTGATCGTTTGTATCAACTGCAGGTGAGAGCAACAGTTCCTCTATATCTTGCCCCACCGAAGCTGGCCATGAATTGGTAGTCAACAAGAAGTTGAAAAGATTATTTATACGATTTTGGTGCTCCGCATAGAGTTGTCGGCTCTTCTGTTCTCTGACATGTGGCTGTTCGAGCGACAGCATGGCGGTATCTGCCACAAAGGATTCCAATTCTTGTCGCATTTGCCCAATAGAGAGTTTTGCTTTTTGGCTTCTTACCTCTGCGTGTATGGCTGCGAGATTTTGTGTATTGCTAATTTTATCATACAATGCGAGATTGGCATAAAGCACAAAGACACGTTGCAACAATTTCTGATAGATTTCCTTATAGACGGGCACATCCATATTGTCCTGCCAATCAGTGCACAGTTGACTATATTCGTCCTTAATGGCATCAAGTTTTTGGGCAGTATGCACCTGTGGCCACGCTGCCAGCAAATTCTCCATTTCTGCAATGGCCATACCTACACTTCCGTATCTAAGTGGTATGGCTACCCTTGCCAAATGGCTGCCCAGCAAAGAAGTTTTGTCGGTCATCGGCATTTTTATCGTTAATGTTTTTTCTTCCACCAATTCTCCGCACGTGCCACATCCTTGTCTCTGACACCAGCAGCATGGCGATATTTCATTTCTGGTAGAGAGTCAACTACCTGCTCGGTTGTCCTGCAGTATTTTACTATCAGCGGTTTATAGTGCTTCACACCATATTTATTGATAGAGTCACATGCTGCATTATAGGCTTTCATAAAGAGTTCAAGCTGACGATGGCGCTCTGGACGACGCATCTCCACTTCTCTGAAAGCAAGTACACCCATCCATGCATCTATCTTCCGCGTATCAAGCAATACATTGTTTTTGCCAATCCTTGCTGCCGTAGCCTGCGGTTCGGTCATGAAAAAAGCATCGAGTTCATTGTTGCGAAGCATTTGCAAACGCACATCCACATCGTTGATTTGCACTCGGAAGAGCTTTTCCGACTTGATTTTAGTTGAATCAACCACATAGTCGCAAAGCCAGTCAGTAACAGAATAGCGCGTCATTGCCACCATTTTATCATCCAGCTGTTTGAGATGTTTGAGACGTGCATGACGATTGGCTACAAGTTGCCAATAGGCATTAGTAGCCGCCATATATCTCAATGCCGTACCTTGACGAGTCATACGGGTTGCTCTTATCAAATCGGTCATTACACCTTCCACTCTTCCACGCTCAATGGCTGTATCACAATCCATCTGCGCCATAAAGTATTTCAATCTGACACCGCCGTTCAGCGTATCATATAATTGGTGGTGTTGGGCTACAAAGATAGGCAGACAGTCCATGGTGGGCATAACTGCAATCTTCAGCGCTGCCGAATCTTTGCGCATTGCTTCAACACGCTGTTTGCGTGTCAGTTTCTTCGTTTCCTCATACGATTGTCCACATGCTGCTACAAGCAGCACAAGAACCAAAGCGGGTATAATTGTTCTCATGTTAATCATTTGCATGCAAAAGTACGAATAAATTTTGTAACACCGAAAAAAAATCACTAACTTTGTGCCTATTATGGCAAAGGATAAGATAGCATACGTCTGCTCTAACTGCGGACAAGAATCGGCAAAGTGGATTGGCAAATGCCCATCATGTGGACAGTGGAACACATTCAAGGAAATCCGTGTGACTGACACGCGCCAACAGGCAGCGTCGGCTGCTGCGTCTGTAGGACATCAGTTGCGTAAAAGCAAAACACTGACCCTGCGCGACATCAGTGCAAAGGACGATCCTCGCATCGATCTGCACGATAACGAACTGAACCGTGTACTGGGTGGCGGTCTTGTACCAGGTAGCATTGTATTACTGGGTGGCGAACCGGGTATTGGCAAATCTACCTTATCCTTGCAGACCATGCTCCACCTGACCGATCGCCGTGTGCTCTATGTCAGTGGTGAAGAAAGTGCTCACCAGTTGAAAATGCGCGCTGAACGTATTCCACATGAAGAAAGCGACAATTTCCTGATACTATGCGAGAACTCATTGGAGGCTATCTTTGAACATATTCGTGATGTACAACCCGAAGTGGTCATTATAGACTCCATACAGACTATTTCCACCGAAGATGTGGAGAGTTCTGCTGGTAGCATATCGCAAGTTCGTGAATGTGCCTCATCGCTACTTCGTTTTGCAAAGACCAGCGGTGTGCCTGTCATTCTTATTGGCCATATCACTAAAGAGGGCACACTGGCTGGACCGAAGATTCTCGAACACATTGTAGATACAGTGGTGCAGTTTGAGGGTGACCAACATTATATGTATCGCATTCTTCGCAGCATAAAAAATCGCTTTGGCAGCACCAGCGAACTGGGTATCTACGAGATGCAACAATCTGGTTTGCGCCAGGTGGCAAACCCTTCCGAACTGTTGCTCACCGAAGACCACGACGGTCTTTCGGGTGTTGCCATTTCATCCGCCATCGAGGGTGTTCGCCCATTTTTGGTTGAAACACAGGCTCTGGTTTCATCGGCTGCATACGGCACGCCACAGCGCTCTGCCACTGGTTTCGACCAGCGTCGTCTGAACATGCTATTGGCTGTTTTAGAGAAACGCGTAGGCTTTAAACTAATGCAAAAAGACGTTTTCCTGAATATCGCCGGTGGTCTTCGCGTCACCGACATGGCTATGGACCTATCAGTCATTGCCGCTGTACTGAGTAGCAATGTCGATACACCAATAGAAGAAGGTTGGTGTATGGCAGGCGAGGTAGGTCTTAGTGGCGAAGTGCGCCCAGTGGCTCGCATCGAACAACGCATTTCCGAGGCTGAAAAGTTGGGATTCCAACATATCATCATCCCCCGCTACAACCTCAGTGGACTGAATCAAAAGAAATTCCACATAGACCTTGTCCCGGTGCGCAAAGTAGAAGAGGCATTAAGAGCCTTGTTTGGATAATACAGAAATTTGAGTTTTAGAAAAATTTCGACCACACGGCCATACAAAAAGCATATTCACCTATATAGCAAACACTTACATTTGTGATCGAGTGGTCGAATATTTTAAAAAATCGAATTATTTGTATCTTCGCCTAATAGAATCACAATAGATTCAACAGTTGAATATCTCTATATCACTATCGCATGGACATTTCCACATCATATCAGTCATCATAAACGGTAGTATCCTCAATACCAGCCTCTGCTAATGCTTCGCGACGCTCCACACAAGTACCACATTTTCCACAATGGTGCTCAGTACCCTTATAGCAACTCCACGTTTCTGAATAATCTATGCCGAGTTCTTTTCCACGTCGGGCAATATCCGCTTTGGTCATGTTGGTATAAGGCGAACGCAGCCTTACGCCAACAAATGTTCCTGCTTTAGCAGCTGCATCGAAAGCCTCAACAAATTCTGGACGACAATCGGGATAGATAGTATGGTCACCGCCATGATTAGCCATCATGACATAAGCCAACGAGTGACTTTCTGCCACACCAACGGCAATGGAAAGCATGATACCGTTGCGAAACGGCACTACTGTCGATTTCATATTGTCATCATCATAATGACCTTCAGGAATAGCATCGGCACCTTCCAACAAAGAACTCTTGAAATACTTCCCCATAAAGTCGAGGGGAATGATTACATGGGGTATGCCCAAGCGTTTACAATGCAGTTGGGCAAACGGAATTTCCTTGGCGTTGTGGTTACTACCATAGTCAAACGAGATGGCAAGCGCTATGCGTTCGTGCTCATCATATAATAAGGTGACGCTATCCATACCGCCACTCAAAATCAATACTGAATCTTTCATTCCTTTATCTGTTTTACACAATTTGGGTGCAAAAATACAAAAAAAAATAGTACCTTTGCGCCGTTTTATTTTTTTTCACACAATGTACAAACCAAATTACAATCAGCGCAAGGCCATCCGCTTCCGTCATTTTTCACGGAAGGGATACGCTCTCTTTGCCTGTGTTGGACGTGTGGTTACCATCGGAATGCTGAGCGTAGCGACCTTGCAATCTGCAAGTGCTGCTGAAGTTTCAGCAAAAGAATCCGATACTGCAACCACCGACTCTATCCCAACCACCAAAGAGGCTCAGCTCGACGATGTTGAGGTGACTGGCTCACGCGCTCCACTTGCCAACGGGCAAGCTGCGAGAATGGTTACTGTACTGAGTCGCGACGAAATTCAAGCGGCGCCAGTACAAAGTATTAACGACTTGTTGAAGTATGCCGTCGGTGTCGATGTGCGTCAACGCGGACCTATTGGTGCGCAGACCGACATTGGTATTCGTGGCGGAACGCAGGAGCAAATTGCTATCCTGCTCAATGGTATTAACATCTGTGACCCACAGACTGGCCACAACGCATTCGATTTTCCTGTAGATATCAGCGAGATTGAGCGCATTGAAGTGCTTGAGGGTCCTGCCGGCCGTGTCTATGGCACGTCATCTCTGGCAGGTGCCATCAACATCGTGACAAAGCGCGAGAAACAATCGTGTGCCGATGTACATGCCGAAGGTGGTTCGTTTGGTTATCTCACCGCCGGTGGTCGTTTGGTGTTACGCCCCGATAATTCGCCACTCACTTCGAGTCTGTCGGCCAGCATGACACGTTCAGATGGCTATAGTCGCTCTAAAGCTGGAAGTCTGAATAGCGACTATCAAGGAGGAAAAGTGTTCTATCAAGGACGGTACGACAGCAATCTATTGAACCTCAACTGGCACGCAGGGTTGAGTTCCAAAGGTTTTGGCAGCAACACATTCTACAGCGCCAAGTTCGATAACCAGTATGAGCGTACCACCAAATTCTTCACTGCACTGCAAGGAGAAACACGTTGTGGCGCTCTCAATTTCCGTCCTTCGGTATATTGGAACCGTAGCCAAGACCGCTTCGAACTGATTCGCGGTTCGGAAGAAGCTGTGCCCTACAACTATCACAGAACCGATGTGTTCGGACTAAGTCTCAACAGCTGGTTTGATTCACCACTTGGTCGTACTGCTTTCGGTGCAGAATTCCGTAATGAAGACATCATCAGTGGTAATCTTGGCGAACCACTCAATACACCCGTACACATCCACGGTACAGAGCGTGACTACAAATATGGACTCAATCGTTCAAACCTCAGTTTCCACTTAGAGCATAATATCTTGCTGCGACAATTCACGTTGTCAGCAGGATTCATTGCATTCAAAAACACTTGGAACGAAATGCCGTTCACACTGTATCCCGGTGTCGATGCCAGCGTGCGCTTGGGTGATCACTGGAAAATCTATGCCAGCTACAACTCATCGCTACGTATGCCTTCGTTCACCGAACTCTATTATAGTGTAGGTGGTCACAAGGCAGACAAGTATCTCAAACCCGAAGAACTGCGTGCCTTAGAAGGCGGCGTCAAGTTCTATTCTGCAGCACTTTTGGTTCAAGCCAGCATATATCACCACCACAGCCGTAACCTCATCGACTGGGTGCTTGACCCCACAGCCGAAGAACCAATATGGCAGAGTGTCAACTTCACCAAGGTCAACAACATCGGAACGGAAATTTCTGCTCGACTCGATTTGGAACATCTATTCCGTCTGCCACAGTCCTATCTGTCGGTAGCCTATAGCTACAACGACCAAGACAAGGCCGACGAACATCAGTTGGAGAGCCAGTCAAAACTGGAATATCTGCGCCACAAACTGGTAGGAACACTTCAACTGACTCCTATCGACCATTGGAGTTTCCTTGTCAACTACAGAATGCAGAAACGTACAGGCACATATCTCACGGTAGATGGCGTCACCAAGCCCTACCATACCTACGACCTCGTTGATGCAAGACTGACTTGGAGTCAACCCACTTACAGCATCTATGCCCAAGCCAACAACATCTTTTCGCGCAACTATGTCGATTACGGCAATGTAGAGCAACCCAGTGCATGGATTGTGGTAGGAGCACGTCTGCACATCAATCTATAAGAAACAACAAACTTCCTTATAAAATATAGCAAAAAGGCGGAGTTGACTACATTTTGTCAACTCCGCCTTACATTATATCAGTAAATCGTCTAAAAAACTTAAAATTATCTATCGAAACAACCGCAATGTTTAATCTTTTTCGTAACTTTGCGTGCGATTAAATGGAAACATTAAATTCAACTAACAATATTATAAAGCATTATGAAAATCAAAGATTACAACTTTGCCGGTAAAAAGGCTATTGTCCGTGTAGATTTCAATGTACCCCTCAAAGAGGGTAAGATCACAGACGACACTCGTATTCGCGGTGCTGTTCCTACACTGAAGCTCATCCTCGACGAAGGTGGTGCACTCATCATCATGTCACACATGGGCAAACCCAAAGGAAAAGTAAAGCCCGAACTTTCACTGGGTCAGATTAAAGACGCCGTTGCTGCAGCACTCGGTGTACCCGAAGTAAAGTTTGCTCCCGACTGTGCAAAGGCTCAGGAGGCTGCTGCCGCACTGAAGCCCGGCGAAGTGCTCCTGCTCGAAAACCTGCGCTACTATCCTGAAGAGGAAGGCAAACCCGTAGGCATCGACAAGGAGGATCCCGCATACGAAGAGGCTAAGAAAGCTATGAAGGCCAGCCAGAAAGAATTTGCCAAGACTTTGGCATCATACGCTGACTGCTATGTTATGGACGCTTTCGGTACTGCACACCGCAAGCATGCCTCTACCGCTGTTATCGCTGACTATTTCGATGCCGACAACAAGATGCTCGGTCTGCTCATGGAGAAGGAAGTAGCTGCTGTAGATGCCGTTCTCGGCAACATCAAGCGCCCATTCGTAGCCATCATGGGTGGTTCAAAAGTATCTTCAAAAATCGGTATCATCGAGAATCTGCTCGGCAAAGCCGATAAGCTCATCCTCTGTGGTGGTATGACCTATACCTTCGCTAAGGCACATGGTGGCGAGATCGGTCAGTCTATCGTTGAGATGGATAAGCTCGATGTAGCGCTCAACGTAGAGAAGCTTGCTGCTGAGAAGGGTGTAGAGTTGGTAATGGCTCCAGATGCTGTTTGCTGCGACAACCTCGACTTTGCTACCATGACCATTAAGCCCAATTCTAAAATTGAGGTATATCCTTCAAATGCTATCCCTGCTGGTATGGAAGGTCTCGATGCAGGTCCAGAGGCACAGAAGAAGTTTGCAGAGGCTATAAAGGGTGCTAAGACCATCCTGTGGAATGGTCCTGCTGGTGTATTCGAGTGCGATGAGTTCACCGCTGGTTCAAAAGCTATTGGTGATGCCATTGCTGCCGCTACAGCAGAAGGTGCATTCTCTCTCATTGGTGGAGGTGACTCTGTTGCATGCTGCACCAAGTTCGGTCTCACCGACAAGGTATCTTACATTTCTACTGGTGGTGGTGCATTGCTCGAAGCCATCGAGGGTAAGGTTCTTCCTGGTGTTGCAGCTATTCAGGGCGAGTAATCCGTCGAACAACATCATATCAAAATGGCTGGACTTTGGTTCAGCCATTTTCTTTTGTGTATTCATCAGATTCAATCTATACAATAAGTATTTTTACCATTATCGGATAATAACGAAGTAAATACTTGTTTACGTTATCTAACAAAGAAAAACAGCGGACTTACTCCCATTCAAGAGCAGTATCCGCTGATTAATTGTTCTTATAAAAACTTATTATATCCGTTAGAATATTATTCTTCTTCCTTAGTTTCAGCCTCATGCTGTTGGATAAGCTGCTGCTGAATTTCATTCGGAACAAGCTCATATGACGCAAACTTAGTGGTGAACGAAGCACGACCGCCAGTGATAGAACTGAGAGCTATAGAGTAGTTACTCAGCTCCTTCAAAGGAATCTTAGCAGAAAGCTTCTGATAACCAGCTTCGCTGTCCATACCCATAATAAGTGCACGACGGCCTTGCAGGTCACTCATGACATCACCCATATAGTCAGCTGGTACATATACCTCAAGGTCATAGATAGGCTCAAGAACTTTTGGTCCTGCCTCACGGAACGCAGCCGAGAAAGCATTGCGAGCTGCAAGCATAAATGAGAGTTCGTTAGAATCTACTGGGTGCATCTTTCCGTCATAGACAATAACACGTACATCACGAGCATAAGATCCTGTCAGCGGTCCACGCTCCATACGCTCCATTACTCCTTTGAGAATTGCAGGCATGAAACGAGCATCGATAGCACCACCTACTACAGAGTTGATGAATACGAGCTTACCGCCCCACTCCAAGTCAACAACTTCCTGGTTTTTGACGTTGATACGATATTCCTGACCGCCAAATTTGAATACTGTAGGAGCAGGCATACCGTCGGCATAAGGCTCTACGATCATGTGAACCTCACCAAACTGTCCGGCACCACCCGACTGTTTCTTATGACGATAGTCGGCACGTGCAGCCTTAGTAATAGTTTCACGATACGGAATCTTCGGTTCAATATACTCAATCTTGATCTTCTCGTTGTTTTCCATACGCCATTTCAGTGTACGTAGGTGGAATTCACCCTGTCCACGAACGATAATCTGACGCAATTCCTTTGACTGCTCAACCACCCATGTAGGATCTTCTTGACGCATCTTAGTCAGGGCTGCCATCATCTTTTCGGTTTCTGCCTCGTTAATGGCTTTAACTGCACGTGAATATTTAGGATTTGGATATTTGATAAAATCAAAACGATTGTCGGTATCCTTGTCGTTGAGTGTGTTACCAGTCTTCACGTCCTTCAGTTTGACGGTACAACCAATATCACCAGCGTGCATTTCATCAACAGCAATACGGTTTGCTCCTGCACAAGCATATATCTGAGCAATGCGCTCCTTCGAGCCACGATCAGCATTCTGCAAATCTGCACCAGCCTTAAGTGTTCCGCTCATTACCTTGAAATAAGACACCTCACCAATATGCGGTTCCATACCAGTCTTGAAGAAATAGATAGAAGTAGGACCTGCGGTATCTGGAGAAATTTCCTCACCACGTGTATTGTGCAGTTTAGGCATTTCGCTAACAAAAGGTACTACATTGCCCAAGAATTCCATCAAGCGGCGTACACCCATATCCTTGCCTGCACAAACGCAGAACACAGGGAAGATGCTGCGAGTAACAAGTCCCTTGCGGATACCTTCACGCATTTCATCTTCTGTCAGTGATTCACTCTCGAAGAATTTCTCCATCAGTGTATCATCGTTGGCAGCGGCAGCCTCTACCAAGGCAGCATGCATTTCCTTTGCTTTATCCATCTCCTCTGCGGGGATGTCTTCAATGGTTGGTGCACCACCTTCGGGATTCCATGAGTATTTCTTCATCAGCAGCACGTCAATTACTGCATTGAAGCCAGGACCAGTGGCAATAGGATATTGCACAGGCACACACTTGTCGCCATAAATCTCCTTCATATTGGCCAACAGCGAATCGAAGTCGCAATGTTCGCGGTCCAACTGGTTAATGAGGAAGATAACAGGCTTGTTTAATTTGTCTGTATAACGGAAGGCATTCTGTGTGCCAACCTCTGGACCATACTGTCCGTTGATGAGAATCACAGCCTGATCGGTAACGTTGAGGGCGGTAATAGCACCTCCGACGAAGTCGTCAGAACCTGGACAATCGATAATGTTCAGCTTTTTGTTATTCCACTCCACATGGAAGACGGTTGGAAACACCGAGTAACCATACTCCTGTTCAACAGGGAAATAGTCGCTAACGGTATTCTTTTGTTCTACCGTTCCGCGGCGTTTGATAATACCGGCTTCGAAAAGCATACTCTCGGCAAGGGTGGTCTTGCCGCTACCCGCACTGCCGAGCAGTGCAATGTTCTTAATTTCGTTAGTCTGATAAACTTTCATAGGACTATAGTTTTATTAGGTTTTTACGTTTTAAGTTATCGGAGGCTAAAGTTATGAAATTATCTGCGAAAAACAAGCGTTTGCTTTTAAATATTAAACTTTATTAGTACTTTTGCACCCATTATGGCTGGTTTATATCTGCATATTCCGTTTTGTGCGAGCCGTTGTATCTATTGCGGTTTCTATTCTACTGTTGGTCTTGACCTGCAGCAGCGCTATGTTGATGCGCTATGCAAAGAGATGTCACTTCGTCCTACCGAAGAAACCATCACTACCATCTATTTGGGTGGAGGCACACCGAGCCAACTCAGCATCCAACAACTACGTCAGTTGTTCTCATATATAAAAAAGGTGTATCGCCTCCAGTTAGAGGAAGTGACCATCGAATGTAATCCTGATGATGTGACAGCACAATTGGCAGAAGCACTGAAGTCACTTCCTGTCAATCGGGTGAGTATGGGTGTACAGACCTTCGACGACCATAGATTGCAGTTTCTTCACCGTCACCATAAAGCCAGTCAAGTAAGTACAGCGGTCAAACTACTACGGCAAGCGGGTATTGACAATATCAGTATCGACTTGATATACGGTTTCCCCAAGCAGACTTTACCAGAATGGGACGATGACATCAACCAAGCCATTGCACTCAATGTGGAACACTTATCGGCCTATGCCCTGACCTATGAGGAAGGTACCCCACTCTATCGCATGATGCAACGCGGTGAAGTGGAAGAAATTGATGAGGAACTGTCGAGACAGATGTACGAGCGTCTTATAGACCGTCTGACCGCAACAGGTTTTGAGCACTACGAGATTAGCAATTTCGCAAAACCCACACGTCGGTCGCGCCACAACAGCAGTTACTGGCAAGAAAAGCCATATATTGGATTAGGAGCCGCCGCCCACTCCTTCAATCTTTATGAACGTCTATGGAATGTGGCAGATATCCGACAATACATCGATAGTATAGAGAATGGGTATTTGCCTGTTGAGAGTGAGTCCATCGACGGAGATACCCGTTACAACGACCGCATCACCGTGGCCCTTCGCACCTGCGAAGGACTCGATCTTAACATCCTCACACCGCAACATCGTCAATATTGTCTCCAAGAAGCACAACCGTTTTTAAGCGATGGCCTGCTGGAGCTTACCGACCATCACCTGCATCTTACCCGTCGCGGACTGTTCGTAAGCGACTTAGTGATGAGTTCTTTGATGTTTGTCTGACGACAAAACAAGCCTTTGTCCGTCTTAAATATAAAATAGATATTAAGACTGACAAAAAAACAAGTATATGAAGAAAACGCTTTGTGCATTCCTCTTGACAGGATGCACCATGGCCATACAGGCACAAGGACTGACCGACACACGCAACAGCCAGCAAACCCATGCCCATAATTTGCCTATTGGTGCTACCCGATGGACAGGAGGTTTTTGGGGAGACCGTTTCAATGTTTTTGCATCAACCGGTATTTGGAACATGTGGAACACTTGGAACAACCCCGATCTTTCTCACGGCTTTCGAAATTTTGAAGTGGCAGCAGGAACCGTCAAAGGAGTACACCATGGACCGCCATTCCACGATGGCGACATGTATAAATGGCTGGAAGCTTGCGCTGCTGTCTATGCTGTGACCAAGGATAAAAAGCTCGACGAACTGATGGATCAGTTTATCCAACAGGTAGCTTTGGCACAGCGCAACGATGGCTACATCCACACACCAGTAGTTATCTCAGAACGTAATGCCGGCATCGACTCACATGCTGGCGACCATACCAATATCGGCATTGAAATAGGCAACGACCATAAAAAGGCCTTTGCCTCAAGGCTGAATTTCGAAACCTACAACCTGGGACATCTGATGACAGCAGGTATCATACACTGGAGAGCAACGGGAAAGAAGACACTTTTCAACTGCGCACAGAAAGCAGCCGACTTCCTTTACGACTTTCTTACCAACGATGCCGCCGAACTATCGCGCAACGCCATCTGTCCGTCACACTATATGGGTGCCGCAGAAATGTATCGTGCCACTGGCAATCCAAAGTATCTGCAACTCGCCAAAGGGCTTATTGCCATACGCGATTCGGTAAAAAACGGAGAAGACCACAACCAAGATCGAATACCTTTCCGTCAACAATATGAAGCCATGGGACATGCCGTACGTGCCAATTATCTCTATGCAGGTGTGGCAGACCTCTATGCCGAGACCGGAGAGGCACAGTTGATGAAGAACCTGACAGCGATCTGGGATGACATTATCCAGCATAAAATCTATATCATGGGAGGATGCGGAGCGCTCTACGATGGAGTATCGCCCGATGGCACAACCTACGATCAGCCCAGCATCCAACAGATACACCAGGCTTATGGTCGTCAGTTTCAGCTGCCCAATGAGGCTGCCCACAACGAAATATGTGCCCAGATTGGACAACTGCTTTTCTCTTGGCGTATGTTTGAAAACACTGCCGATGCCAAATATATAGATAATGTGGAGAACGAACTCTACAATGGTATTCTCAGTGGCATATCGCTCGACGGCAAGCGTTTCTTCTATACCGAGGCACTGCGTCGCACCGCCTCATTCCCCTACACCATGCGCTGGCCCAAAGAGCGACAGGAATACATATCGTGTTTCTGTTGTCCGCCCAACACCCTGCGCACACTATGCGAAGCTCAGGAATATGCTTATGCTGTAAAAGGCGATACACTTTATGTCAATCTCTTTGGTGAAAATCGTCTGAAAACCGACCGTATCGACATCGAACAGCATACAGCTTATCCCTACGACGGACAGATAGACCTCCATATCCATCAGGCTAAAGGCATCCACACGTTGATGGTACGCATGCCGTCATGGGCAAAGTCTGCCACGATAAACGGTCAACAGGCTACAGCCAACAGCTACACGGCAGTAGCTATAGACCAAAAGAAATCACAGACTGTCAGCATCAATATTCCATTGCGCCCACGCTTGATGGAAAGCAATCCGTTGGTTGAAGAAAATAAAAACCAAGTAGCCATCATGTATGGTCCATTGGTATATTGTTTGGAAAGCAACGATATTGAGGGTGGACATCACATCAACGACATCATCATTCCCGCTGACATCCTACTGACTCCCGTCAAGATGACCATCGACGGTCATGAAGTGACAGCCTTGGAAGGAGAGGCTTTGTTGCGCCAAGGCGAAGCATGGAACAACAATACCCTTTACCGAGAAATCACACAACCAGCCACAAAGACTGCCAAGATCCGTCTGATTCCATATTATGCATGGGACAACAGAGGCAAAACAGATATGAGTATCTGGTTGCCGCTGGACCGTACAGCACCTGTCAACCGCCAACAAACAGCCCATATCGCAGTAGGCAAAAACGAGTCGTTGACAGATGCCATCAGACAAGCCAGAGAGATGCATCGGTTGGGACAAGCCTTCAA
Organism: Prevotella sp. P4-98; assembly: GCF_002251405.1. Lineage (NCBI taxonomy): Bacteria > Pseudomonadati > Bacteroidota > Bacteroidia > Bacteroidales > Prevotellaceae > Prevotella > Prevotella sp. P4-98. The sequence goes on from NZ_NPJC01000057.1 coordinate 34,725, forward strand.
TGTCACACTGCAGTTGGCTGATAGTACCACCTACTATATTGACCAACCCATCACCCTGCGACCAGAAGACAGCCATCTGACCATCACTGGAAAAGGAACTACCATCAGTGGAGGTCTCAACCTGTCCGTATGGAAACGGGAAGGGAAACTACTTGTGGCAGATGTTCCCGAAGTGAACGGTCGCCCCATCGATTTCCGACAGTTGTGGACCAACGGCAAGAAAGCTGTTCGTGCACGCGATGTGGCAGACTTTGAGCAGATGAACCGCATCATGACCTACGACAAGAAACGTCAAGAGTTGTGGATTCCGCGACAGGCAGCACAACGCATAGCCAAGGCGTCACATGCAGAAATGGTGCTTCATGAAATGTGGTGCACCTCAAATCTCCGCATCAAATCCATACGCTATGAGGGCGATTCTGCAGCTGTCACCTTTCACCAACCCGAAGCACGCTTGCAGTTTGAGCACCCCTGGCCTTCGCCCATGACACCCGACACCAAACATCCATCACCTTTCTATCTGACCAATGCCAAAGAACTCATTGACCAGCCCGGTGAATGGTATCACGACATACAGACCCACAAACTCTACTACATGCCCCGACAGGGCGAGACTGCCTCGTCATTGAAAGCCACCATTCCCCTTTTGGAAACATTGTTTCGCGTGGTTGGCACTGCCGAACATCCAGTGGAAAACATCACAATCCAGGGTATCAACTTCTCACATACCACATGGTTGCGTCCGTCAACACAAGGTCATGTGCCCTTGCAGGCAGGAATGTATCTGACTGAAGCCTACAAACTGCGACCACAGATTGACCGTCCCAACAACCACAAGCTCGACAACCAAGGATGGTTGGGACGTGCAGCCGCTGCTGTAGAAATCTATCACGGCGATGATATTAGTTTTAGCGACTGCCGCTTTGAGCATCTGGGAGGTTCTGGTCTCGACTATCAAATCGGCTGTCAGGGCGGTCGTGTCAGTCAATGTGTATTTACCGATATTGCCATGAACGGTTTGGTCTGCGGTTCGTTCTCACCTGAAGGACTGGAGACCCACCGGCCCTACAAGCCAATGGACCAACGAGAAGTATGTAGCATGCAAACGGTAGCGCAGTCCGAATTCTATGATGTGACCAATGAAGACTGGGGCTGTGTGGCTATTGCCGCCGGATATGTCAACGGAATGAATATCGAACACAACACCATCCACGACATCTCATACACCGGTATCTCGCTGGGATGGGGATGGAATCGCAACCGCACCTGCATGGGCAACAACCGAGTGAAAGGCAATCTCATTTATAATTATGCCCAACACATGTACGACTGTGCAGGCATCTATACCCTGGGCAACCAACCAGGCACTATCATTGAAGAGAATGTAGTGCGCGACATTGCACGCCCTTCCTACGTACACGACCCTGCCCACTGGTTCTATCTCTATACCGATGAAGGATCAAGCCATATCACCCTGCGCAACAACTGGACACCAGAAGAGAAATATCTGAAGAATGCCTGTGGACCGGGCAACACATGGGAGAACAACGGTCCATCAGTAAGCGAATCCATCAAACTGTCTGCTGGATGTGCCAAAAACTAATAGTAAATCCAATAACAAACACTTATAACACTTCGAAACAATGAACAAGAAAAACAGTTTAAAGAGTACTATCGCTGTATCACTGACCAACTATCTCGATGCGGGAGCCATTGTGGCTGGAGCCGCAGGACTGACACTCTGGAAAGACTATTTGCAACTGACCGAAGGTCATCTCGGATGGCTCAATGCCATCAGTGCCAACTGTCTGGGAGCAGCCATTGGTGCCATTATCGGCGGTGTACTTGCCGATAAATATGGCAGAAAAGTGATATACACCTACAATATGCTGGTATATATGACCGGTGTGTTGCTCATTCTCCTGTCCACCAATTTTCCCATGCTGCTGACAGGATTTCTCATCACCGGTGTCAGCGTAGGTGTGGGAGTGCCTGCCTCATGGACCTATATCTCAGAGAGTAGCGAGATAGGCAACAGAGGTCGCAACATCGGCATTTCACAGATGGCATGGGGTGTAGGTCCTACTTTTATCCTGCTGTTTGGAACCCTTTTGGCGCCACCCACAGCAGGTGCAGGAACAGAAGGAATCTGCTTTTATATGGTAGAAGAACTGGCTGCCATGTTTGGTGTAACGGGTAGCGGAGCCGAGCTCAACGTGTATAGCTCACGTATCGTATTCGCCTCATTGTTTCTCGTTGCACTGGTAGCATGGCTTTTGCAGCGCCAGCTCGACGAGTCGGCAGAATGGAAAGCCGCACAGGAACGCGAACAAGAGAAACCTTCAGTGGGTTCGGCATTCTCATTTGCCAGTTTGTTGACCAACCGTGTCAACATAGTGACCATCGCATTCCTTGCTGGCATGTATCTCACTTGGAATCTTGTGGCATCGGTGATGGGATTCTTCCAACCCCATATTTTCGAGACAGCCGGTGGCTTGTCTAATGCCGATGCCAACCTATTGACCGTAGGCCAATGGACGTTGATTATCATCACCACTTTCATCTTCTCCATGCTTGTAGATCGTGTCAATCAGCGCTGGCTGTTCTTCATGGGCGGCATATTTGCTATTGCTGCATGGGGAATGGTTATTACCGTAGGGGTGACAAGCATCTGGGGATTGATTATCTATACCGTATTGTGGGGCATACAGGCTGGTTTCTCTGCACAGGCTTTCTATGCGTTGTGGGCATCAGAATTGTTCCCTGCCAAATACCGTGCCGCAGCACAAGGAGTGATGTTCTTCATCGTTCGTAGCCTGTCGGCAGTATGGGGCCTGTGCTTCGTATATATCTATGGTGAACATGGCGAAGGCTTTACCGTAGCTGCCTACTGCATGGTTGCCCTACTTGTCATCTCACTGCTCATAGGTACTATCGGTGCACCTGAGACAAGAGGAAAATCACTTGAACAAATCACACACGAACGCTATGGCGATGACATCTAACCCTATGCCGCACGCCACATGGATATGGTATCCTGGTGATTTTGAAGTGTGGCTCGGCAATCAATTCAATAACCGGCGAACAGAACGGGGTGCTATGTTTCCTCCGTTCTGGAAGCAGGATTCCCATTGGCCCACGGTAGAGTTTTCAACTAACGTAGAGTTGGCAGAGTCAGAAACCATCCACATCAAGGCTGAAGGACTGTTCAACTTCATGCTCGATGGCAAATTGCAGTTTGGCATGCCTGATGAATTTCTGATTCCGGCAGGAGCCCACCGACTGAATTTCAAGGTGTGGAATCAATCTACCCCACCCGCACTCTTCATCAAAGGTATGACCATACACAGCAATTCATCATGGTTGGCTACCTATGAAGATAAGATATGGATTGATGAAAACGGAGTAGCTCACGGTTCTGGAATCTATGTTCCGGCTGCGCAATGGAACTTTGACCGCATGGACACTCCACCGTCTGCCTACCGTCTGCCTACACTACGACAAGAACCTGTAGCACAAGAAAGTATTGGCGAAGGCATGCTCTACGACTTCGGACGGGAAACTTTCGGCTACGTCCGTCTGTCTGGACTGGTCGGTGTGGCACATCTATACTATGGTGAGAGTCGTGAGGAAGCACTCGACAAAGACCACTGCGAAACGCTCGACGTCGTATCGACCCATCAAGAACTGGGTAGCAAGGCTTTCCGCTATGTCTATGTGGAAACTGCAGACAATAGCCATTACGACAGTTTATCGATGGACTATGAATATGCACCGTATGACGAAAGCCACAGCGGTACATTCGCTTGTTCCGACAAACTGCTCAACAAGATATGGGAAGTGGGCGCTTACACGATGGATCTCACCACACGCGAATTTTTCTTGGATGGTATCAAACGCGACCGATGGACATGGTCGGGCGATGCCATACAGTCTTATCTGATGAACTATTATCTGCGTTTCGACACCGAATGTGTGAAGCGCACCATCCGTCAGTTACGGGGCAAAGACCCTGTCACTGCACACATCAATACCATTATGGACTACACCTTCTATTGGTTTAAGTCCATTCTTGACTATTACCAATATACGGGCGACCTCACTTTCATCAGCGAGATGTATCCGAAGATGTGCACACTCATGGACTATGTTTTAGAGCGTACCAATAGCGATGGACTGGTGGAAGGCAAGGCAGACGACTGGATTTTTGTAGATTGGGTGGATTTCCCCATGCACAAACGAGGGGTGTTGGCTTTCGAACAGATATTGTTCTACAAGGCTCTGATGACCATGCACACCTGTGCTACCCTACTCCATCAGACAGACCCCTATCAGCAACTGGCTGAAAATGTGATCTGCAAGACCCGAAAACTCTTATGGAACGATGATCGGCAGGCTTGGGAACATGCCATTGAAGAAGGCGAGATAAACCATCAGATTACGAAGTTTCCCAATATGTTTGCCGTTCTCTACGATATTGTAGATGATGCTACGAAGCGCAATATCGTGGACAGCGTGATGGAAAACAATAAAATAGATCCTATCACCACACCCTATATGCGCTTTTACGAACTGGAGGCACTGTGCATGATGGGCAGGCAAACACAGGTTTTACAAGAGATACGCAACTACTGGGGTGGTATGCTTCGAGAAGGTGCCACTTCGTTTTGGGAAAAATACATTCCTTCTGAACAAGGCACAGAACATCTGGCGATGTATGGTCGCCCTTACGGTAAGAGTCTGTGTCATGCTTGGGGAGCGTCGCCAGTCTATCTGTTAGGGCGTTATTTTCTCGGCATACAGCCCACCCAACCGGGTTATGCAACATGGGAAGCACGCCCCAACTTGGCTGATTTGGAATGGATGGAGGGTCGCGTGCCCACGCCAAATGGCATTATTCATATCCGGATGGAACTCCATTATGTCTGCATCAGAAGTGATAAAGGACGCGGGCGACTATACCTTGGCAACCGATGCTTCGACATCGAACCCAATACGGATTACCACATTCCCATCACATCTGTTTGATAACAGCAAAGCAATCCCACCCATCGGTCATCATACCGAAAGGTGGGATTGACTTATACTTATAGACTACCAAAAATTAAGTTTTCACATAATCTTCGTGTGTTTAAATGATATGAGTTAATTATGACTGCAAAATTAGCAAAAAACGATAGCGAAAGCAAATCTATACATACCCCATAACTACCCTATCAATATTGTTTGGGGCAGCAAATCAATTTATTTTGCTGAGCAAATCAATTTGTTTTCCTCAGCAAATCAATTTGTTTTCCTCAGCAAATCAATTTGATTTGCTCACCCACACACCATCTAAAGCGCACCAACAGCCTTTGTCTCTGCTTGTTACACACGTTCTGCAACCTATTGGCAAATATCACTTATACTTGTGTCAGACGTTGGATCATACTTTTGTCAAATGTTGGGCAATACCCTTGTCAAACGTTATCAAAAGAAAATTGCTCAGTTTATTTCTGAGCAATATTCTTAATTCTTGATGGCTATATATGAGCATCGCGGATACGCTTACCATTTGGTAGTCGAGTGATCGAATATCTTTTTAAAAATCAAATTTTATGGGTCTCCGCCTGCGCGTTACTGATTTGATGTCAAACAGTCGCTTCAAGACTATTGGTCGGGATTTTCCACATAGCCCTGATATTCTGGAGTCAATGACGACATCACCGAATCATAGGCCTGGTGCATCGTGGCTTGAATATTCTGACAACCCTGTCCAATAGGATAAATGGGCTGATGGATAGTGAGTTTGAGCGGATGCCATGTAGCAAAATGACAATCTTTCATGCGAGGCATGACATTGAAAGAACCATTGATAGTCAGCGGAACTACTGGCAACTGGAGTTCATCAGCCAATGCAAATGCACCTTTCTTAAACTTACCCATGTGTCCGGTGAAGCTACGCGCACCTTCAGGGAATACCACAACACTACAATTGCCATGCTGCAAGGTTTCGCGTGCTTTGTCGTAGGTGGCTTTCACATGACTCGGACCGCGCTTATCTACAAAGATTTGGTGAGACTTTCTGCAGGCATAGCCCACAAAAGGAATGCGGCCCAACTGATATTTCATCATCCATTTGAAATTACGGCCAAGGAAGCCATAGATGAGGAAAATGTCGAAAGCACCCTGATGGTTGGCAACAAAAACATACGACTGGTTGGGTTCCAAGTGCTCACGTCCCTCTATAGTGACGGGCAACAGGAATATGCGGGCAATGACTTTTGCCCACCAGCGACCGGGGTAATAGCCCCAATAGTGACCATTGCCTAATGTGCAACCTGCGCCAACAAGAAATGCTGTCCATATAGTCATCAGCACAGTAACGGGAAGTGCTACCAGGATTTGGTATATACGATAAAGGTATTTCATCATTTATAGTGTTTTCTTTAATGTGATTACTACTATTTCGCCTGATATGCCAAGGCGGAAAGGAATGAGTCCGCCAAGTCCTGTGGATACAAACAAGTGGCGACGGCCTTCATGGTAAAGACCTCCCCACTCATCGTATGTGAAGGATACAGGTGACCACCCGAACAATCGAAGTTGACCGCCATGGGTGTGTCCGCTAAGGGTCAGTTGTGCCCATGATTCGGGCAGTATGCGCGCGCGCCAAGCCGACGGGTCGTGCTCGAGCATAACAACAAATGCACTGCGCTGCAGTCCGGCGAGTGTCTTGCCTACATCGCCACGATGGGGCATACGCTTGGATACACCCCAATTTTCCATTCCTGCAACGATAAGCGAATCGCTGCCACGACGTATCGTGCGGTGTTCGTTCAGCAACAGTTGCCATCCGGCACGGCGCTCGTATTCGCAGGTCAACCGGCAGTTGGCGGCTTTTGTTGCCGAATCTGCCTTTTGATAAACAGCATAGTCGTGATTGCCCAAAACCGAATAGACACCATCGGGAGCCTTCAGTCGCGAGAGCTGGGCAAGATGTTCGGGGAGTTCGTGTGATTCGATATTTTGCAAATCACCCGTAAACACTATCATGTCGGCTCGTTGATTCATGATACTGTCCACCGCCCGTTGAAGCATGGCTTTGCGCCAACCCGTCATCGTTCCGACATGGGCATCGGAAAACTGCACGATGCGATAGCCGTCAAAGGCCTGGGGAAGGTCGGAACAGACTATCGTCACAGGACGTACTGTCAATTGTTGCGAACCAAATGTCCAGCCATAAGCAGTCAAGAGGATGATCACTGCCGCACCAGCGACGCCTATCTTGCATCGCCAGCGTCGTGGCAACAGCCAGCGGCAGACGCCATAACACAGCAAAGGTGCAATGACGAAACCTATCAGCAGGAATATCCCATTAACGTATTGAGCCATCATAGATTAGAACTCAAGAATTTTCTTACTACCTCGACAGGAAGTCCACGTCTTTTGGCATAGTCAGCCAACTGGTCATGGCCTATACGGCCTATAGAGAAATAATGTGCTTGGGGCAGGGAAATCATCAGTCCGCTTACACTGGCATGGGGCTTCATCGCCCCACTCTCGGTCAGTCGGATGCCTATCTGCTTGAGGTCTATCATTTCGTCCAACACGAAATTGACACTCGTGTCGGGCAATGACGGATAGCCGATAGCCGGACGAATACCTACAAAACGCTCGGCATGAAGTTCGTCTATCGACAATTGTTCGTCGGGAGCATAGCCCCAATAGGTGCGTCTTACCGTCTCGTGCATCTTCTCGGCAGCAGCCTCAGCCAATCGGTCTGCCAACAACTGCACCATCATTTTCATATAAGGATCGGTATCGAAATCACGCTCTAAACCATGGTCAACACTGGTGGCAAAGACACCAATACGGTCTTTCACCCCAGACGAAGACGGACGGATAAAATCGGAAAGACACAGGCAATCGCCCGACTGCTGTCGCAATAATGGGATACGATGACCTCCTGCCATGATGTCATCGCCATCGGCATTGGCTTCCAACAGTTCAAAGAGCGCATAGACCTGATACTTTCCGTTGAGTTCTGCCAACACGGCTTCGGCATCCTTGCGTTGCCGCTGTTGAGCCTCAGCATCGCGCAACTGCCATGCATAATAGAAATAAATCCAATTGATGTATGGCACCAACTCACTTATCTCGTAGGTCAGCTTCATCGGAATGCAATCTCTTCTCCTATATAATCTGTATCAACCTTACCGTTGGCATACACCGTATGACCATTGCACAGGGTGCGTTCCACCTGCCAGAGATAGGTGTGTCCTTCCATGGGACTCCATCCACACTTGCTCTGTATGCAGTTGCGAGTCACCGTCCAGGCATGATCGGGACGTACCAATACCATATCGGCATGATAGCCCGGACGCAGGAATCCACGTTGACGAACGCTGAAAAGGCGCGCAGGCTGATGACACATCAACTCCACCAGTCTGTCGATGGTGAGTATGCCTTGATTGACAAGTTCGAGCATGGTGACCAATGAGAACTGTATCATCGGCATTCCACTGGCAGCCCGTTTGCATCCGCCTTCTTTCTGACTCAACAGATGGGGCGCATGGTCTGTACCTATAACACTGATGCGACCATCGGTCAATGCCTGTTGTAAGGCATGGCGATCGCCAACGGTTTTGATGGCTGGGTTGCACTTAATACGGGTACCAAGGGCATTGTAGTCGCGGTCACAGAAGTAAAGATGTGCCACAGTAGCCTCTGCGGTGATATGTGGATAAGCCACAGGATCGATAAGAGTCAGTTCCTTGGCTGTGGTAAGGTGTGCCACATGGAAATGAGTATCATACTTGCGAGCCAGTTCTACAGCGAGACGGGTACTCTCGTAGCACGCTTCTTCACTGCGTATCTCTGGATGGTGTGTCACTTTGGGGTCAGGCCCATAAAGGCGCTGAGCCTCCGCCATGTTACGGTCAATGATTTGCGTATCTTCACAATGTGCCATCAATGGCAACGGTGACTCTGCAAAAATGCGCTCCAAGGCCGCTCGCTTATCTACCAACATATTACCGGTAGAAGAACCCATGAAGAGTTTGATACCCGGTATGCGGTGGATATCGAGCGAACTGAAAGTATCTACATTGTCGTTGGTAGCACCATAGAAGAAGCTGTAATTGACATGGCTTTCTTTACTGGCGCGTGCAAACTTATCGGCAAGAGCCTCTGGTGTGGTGGTCTGCGGAACGGTGTTAGGCATGTCGAAAAACGAAGTAACACCTCCGGCTGCAGCGGCACGGCTCTCGCTGTCGATATCTGCCTTGTCGGTCAGTCCGGGTTCACGAAAATGCACATGGTCGTCAATGACACCTGGTAATACGTAGCATCCCGAAGCATCGATACACTCGTCATACGATGCTTCGGGATGATGGTCTGTCACTTCAAGGATGCGCCCGTCGCTGATGATGATATCAGCATCAAATACGCGTCCTTCATTAACAATGGTTCCTCCTGATATGATTGTTTTCATACTGTTACTTTTGTGGCACAGTAGTCAGCCGTGCTGACGGTTGCTGCGATGCAGGAGGGGCTGGAGGAGTTGGCGCTTCTTCCAGTCCATTCATGCGTTGCTCGTTTTCCTGTGCGGTCTTATAGTAGTTCTTGACATAAGGATCTTCCTTGAAAACCTTTGTGGCTTTCGACATCAAGTCTTCAATCTGCGGGGTAAGGATAGGATAACGATACTGGCTGGTAATCATCATAAACACACCAGGACCCAGCACATTATCAAAGTTAGCCTCTATGAATTTGGTGACAAGACGGTCTTCGTCGCTGGCTATCTTGGCGGCTTCTAACGATAGTTGCTCATTGATCGCTGCCTCGTCTATACCGTCAAGCAACATCTGACTCTGCTTGTGCGAGAGCTCGTTCATCTGGTTTGACAAGCGGTTGTGTTCTTCTATAAACACATAAAGTGAATCGTTGAGCGGAGTGCCGCTTACGATCTGGCGACCAGCCTCAATCTTCACTACGATGTCGCCCTTCTCCAGTACGATGGGCATCACACTCTCATCGTCCATATACAGACTGGCCATGCGAACACTGTCGAGTGTACCCGAGAAGTGAAATTCACCATGTACCACCTCACACGAGTCGAGATTTTTCAGTTGATTGTTCTTGATAGCTTTCAGATAAAGTTTACTGCCATCAAGGGCGGTAATCGACGATGAACCTTCCACATTATACGATCCGACACACGAAGTAAGTGCGGCCGCAAGAGCAAGAGTATATAGAATTTTCTTCATAGACAATTTCGTTTGTTGCTACAAAAGTACTACGATGGTATGAAAACACGGAATATTTTTGCGCAATTTAATATATTTGTGCAAATATTTAGAGTTTTTTTGCCTCTTTTTCCAGTTCGTGAGCTATTCTATGGGTTGTATAGAGTTGCAGTATGGCACCCAAAAGCACCAAAACAATCCAGTTGTTGTGCACATATTGCAAATAGACCAGGAAATCGAGACCGAGGAAATTGGAATTATTGGCCAACATCATCAAGCCTGCCAACAAAAACAGCACATCGCTGATGAGCATGATGCGGCGAAGGCGGCGCACAGTGATATTGGTTCCGTCATAACGCTGCTGCATCTGCATCGCAGCATACAAAAGTGCACCGGGGGCAAAGGCATAAGCCGCCCACGGCTGCAAAAAAAGGCTGGCGCCAGCGCCAACCACCATCAGCATACCACCTGCTAAAAGGAGGTAGCTCTCTATCTTATTCAGTTGTCTCATTATTACTATTAAATGGTGATTGCGTCCGCGGATCGTCACTCAACACAAAGATATCCTCATCGTCAGCCTTCATAAAATAGCGTTCACGGGCTATCTTTCTCATTGCATTAGGGTCACTGTCCAACAGGCGTATCTGCATCTGGTCATTATTATATCGGTCAGTATATTCTTTGATTTCGTCTTTCAGTTCAACGATACGGCGTTTATTGCGGTGAACATTCCACAAACTATTCTCGCCGACGACGCCCAGCAATAGTATTGCGACTATCGTTACGATGCCGTATTTCAACCACTTACGGTGGTACAAACTGATCATTATCTCTTTCAGATGCTTCATCGGGAGGCAAAGTTACGAAAAAAAGTTGTAACTGATTACAGATTTTAGAAGATTAACGTATTTCCTCCTGAAATATACCACAAAACTATTCCGCTGCGCTGCTCGATATAAGTGTTGGCGTCCCCCCTGTGGAGATTATGGAGAAGGAGTAGAGGGGAATGGAAAGGCATAGGCATGGCTTACACCATTTGCCACTTGCAACTTGAAACTTATTTGAATTTACTAAGCTATATTTGGCTGGTTCATATATTTTCGCTGTCTTTGCCCAAAAGTGATTGAATATATGAAGAAACTACTATGTATTATTGCGTTGGCATTGGATGTCCTGATCCGCTTGGCTGGTATAGAGACAAACCTGAAGACAAACGCTTTTATGCGACTTGTTGTATTGAGTCCGAACCTCTTTACGTCAAAGTCTTTGGATAATGGTCTTGTAGAAGTTACGTCAATGACCTCTTGACATGTTGGGGGTGATGCCATGGACCAGTCCCCGTGACACGTCAATGCCTTGTGCCCAATTGAAATTACTTCCATGTCTGTTTAGTTTTGAAATTTGCGGGCAAAGGTACATCTTGATCTCCAGAGAGGCCCATTCTAAAAATTTCTTATTGTGAAATAACAATTCAGGGAAACAAAAACCCAATGTCTGCTGAGCTTGCTCATCAGAAAGCAGATAAGCATCTTTGTGTGGCACTCCGCCACAAAGTGCGTATTAGGCTACACCCTTCTGCTGTATTCGTATGAGGAATCATTATGTGCACTATTTCGTTAAATCTACCAAAAAGTATGGTTAAAATGCAAGAATTCAGGATAAAAATGTGTAATTTAATAAAAATGCTGCTCACATGAACGTTATTTGCTAAATAATTCTTATCTTTGCATCGTGGCGGAAGGACCGCTGCAGTCGTGACTTAGGAAGCGTTTAGCTTTTTCCATATTGGGAACTTCGACAACTCTCAGAAAAAGATGGAAAGGTAAAAACGTTCTTCCCTTGGTTATGATAGTAGTTGATTTATCCAATTACGTCATACAAGGGTGTGAGCTGTTTTTTTAATCTGTTCTTTCTGGCAGTCGAGAGCCTATCACTCAGATTAGCTGACAGACTCACACTTCTTTTGTTGTGGCTATCGATAACTATATGATGGTTGATTATGGAACTACTTGAACTAAAAGAACTAATTAATGATGCATTAGATGACTGTCAATCCATCATTTCAGCAAACAGAAATGCTGTTTTATCAGAATCTGATTTTGAAAGGCTGCTTTCAACTTGCATAGCCAAGGCCATAAATGATGACAGTCGTAATCCTCATGATTTCTCTGTACACACTCAAGTCTCACATTATTTTGACGAGGAAGGTAAAACCGATGTTGACAGACGAGTTGATATCCTATTGTTAAAAGAAAGCGAACTGGCACCGTATATTAATCATAAGAGATTTAAGTATTCTGGCGAATCCATTGCTTTTGAATTGAAATATTTACACGAAACCGATAGTGTTTCAAAAGTTAAATGCGACTTCTGCAAATGGGACGATTTGAAAAGCGAATCTTCTTTATATGTTATTGTGTTGATTGACACTCGAAATGGCGAGGATTATTCCAAGAAAGAAGAAATAATCAGATTAATGTATAAAAATCAAATTGGCGACAATGATAATAGTGGCCAAAACCAATTGTTTTATAGGGTATTAAAAAAGGAGATCTAAACAACTAAAAATAAAGAAGGTATGAGAAGAATTGCTATTACACTATTGTTTTTTGTCATGTCATCTATAGCTATGGCACAAAAGAAACCAACTATTATGATTCTCCCCAGTGATCATTGGTGTGAGATGCGGTATTTCATGACAACCTACGATAATCAGGGAACAAAAGTAAAGACCCCCAATTATCAGCAGGCTTTTATGGAAGATACAGAAATAGGGCCTGTAATAAGTAAAATTGGCCAAATACTGACGGGTATGGGATATAGTCTTAAGGATGCTGAACAAGAAATCAAGAGCATTAACACGATGACTGCCGAAGATAATGTTACGTTGAGTAAGTCAAGTGGTGCGTCATTGGTTGAAAGTCCTTTAGATATGTTGAAAAGGCGTATCAAGTGTGATGTCCTAATTCAGATATCTTGGGATTTGTCTCGCTCTGGCGGTGGCCATGCCACAACATTCACGCTGGAAGCTTTTGATTCATATACTAATAAACGTATTGCTACATCAACAGGATCGACACAAGGGCAAGGCTCAGTACCAGATTTATTGGCAGCGGCTGTTCAGCAAAATGTCAAACCATTCGATAAACAGATGGACAAATGGTTTGATGACCAAAAGAAGAATGGCCGTGAAATCAATCTTACTGTTCGTTGTTGGGACAGTTGGGAAAATGACCTTGAAACGGAATATGACGGAGAAGAACTGACTGATTGTATTCAAAACTGGCTCAAGCAGAATTGTGTGGGTGGCGTATTCAATCTCAGTGACGGCACAGAGTCTTTTGCACAGTTTGAGCAGGTCCGCATTCCTTTGACAGACGAGCGTGGTAATGCTATGGATGCTCGTGCTTTCGCCACCTTGTTGCGTAAGTACTTAGCAAAGTCACCTTATAATATTACCGCAAAGGTGATGCAAAGAGGTTTAGGAGAAGCAATATTAGTATTAGGAGAGAAATAATTATGAGAATAAGACACCTGATATTGATGATGTTATTTGGCTGTTGCTTTTCTATGGAAGCGATGGCAGAGTCCTCGGTTGGGGATATCTATATTTCTGTTGTACAGCCAGAACGTAATGATATTCCTCAAGAAGCAGCCAGCCAATTGGAGAATAGAATGCACCAGTTGATAACGGCTAATGGAATTGCAGATACTGACCCCAATGGTAGATTTGTAATCACGGCAAAAAGTTTTATTGTCACTAAAGACATTATTGGAGGAGCACCTCAACGCGTATCACAAAAGATTGATTTTACATTTATGATTGGTGATATCATTGAGAACAAAGTCTTCGAGAGTTATACTTTCTCTGCAATAGGTATTGGTATCAACGAAAACAAATCGTATATCAATGCGATTACTAAGATGAAGACTAATAGTCCTCAATTTACATCTTTCGTTGAAAAAGCCAAAGAAAAGATTATCCAGTACTATGCTACTCGATGTGAACAGATTATCCTTAATTCCGCAACACTATAATTTAACTTTATTTATAAGTTCCTGAGCAACAAAAAGTTGCCCAGGATTTTGCCATGTCAGAATTTTCACTTATCTTAGTGTTGCAAAAAGAAAACAAGCAAAACTCTAATATGACATGGCAAAAATACAAATTAAATCTGAGAAACTCACACCTTTTGGAGGAATTTTTTCAATCATGGAGAAATTTGACTCCATGCTTTCACCCGTTATCGACTCAACACTGGGTCAGAGATGCAGCAGTATCTTCGGATATCAGTTCAGCGAGATAGTCCGTTCGCTGATGAGCGTTTATTTCTGTGGCGGCTCATGCGTGGAAGATGTAACGTCACAACTGATGCGCCATCTCTCGTATCATCCTACCCTTCGTACATG